>DASUWI010000035.1:0-25895 GCA_036378495.1 Candidatus Dormiibacterota bacterium | reverse complement strand
ATTGCCCTCGCTGAAGAGGTCGAACACGATGATGGGCATGCGGTTGTCCATGCACAGGGTGAGCGCGGTGCTGTCCATGATCGTCAGGCCGCGGTTGAGCACGTCGAGATACGTGAGGTGCGGGAGCCGCGTGGCGCTCTGGTCCAGCATCGGGTCGGCGGTGTAGATGCCGTCGACCTTGGTGGCCTTGAGCAACGCCTCGGCGCCGATCTCCGCGGCGCGCAGGGCGGCGGTGGTGTCCGTGGTGAAGAACGGATTGCCCGTTCCCGCGGCCAGAATCACGACGCGTCCCTTCTCCAGGTGCCGGATGGTGCGGCGGGGAATGAACGGCTCGGCCACTTGCTGCATGGCGATGGCACTCTGGACGCGAGCCTGCATGCCCAGCTGCTCGATCGCGCTGGACAGCGCCAGCGCGTTGATGACTGTGGCGAGCATGCCCATGTAGTCACCGGTGACACGGTCGAGGCCCTGCTCGGTGAGCTCCTGGCCGCGGACGATGTTGCCGCCGCCCACGACGATCGCCACCTCGACGCCGCGCGCGCGCACGCGTTGGATCTGTGCGGCGACGGCGACGGTGGCGGCCGCGTCGATGCCGTGCCGCCCGTCGCCGAGCAGCGCTTCGCCGCCGAGCTTGAGCACGATGCGGCGGAACGCCGGCAGGCGTCCGTCATTCTCATCGGAGCGGGTCTGAGCCACGCCGATCGTGACGACCTCCGTGCTCACCCCGGTTCCGGGGCGGACACCCCGTTCCCGGCGGTGCTGGCCGGCTCCCCGACGGCGAAGCGCGCGAAACGCGCCACCGTGATGTTCTCGCCAAGTTTGGCCACAGCGTCGGTGACCAGCTCACCGACGCGCTTCTTGTCGTCCTTGATCCAGGGCTGGTCGAGCAGGCAGATCTTGGAGTAGAAGTCGTTCAGCTTGCCGGTGACGATCTTCTCCACGATGTTCTCGGGCTTGCCCTGCACCGAGTCCAGATAGACGGCGCGCTCGCGGGCCACCACCTCGGCCGGCACGTCCTCGCGCCGCACGTACGCCGGGCTGGCGCCGACCACCTGCAGCGCCAGCTCGCGCGCCAGGTTCTTGAAGTCGGCCGTCTTGGCCACGAAGTCGGACTCGCACTGCAGCTCGACGAGGGCTCCCTGCTTGGCCACCCCGCCGGCGTTGTGGATGTACGCCTCGATGGCACCCTCGTTCGTGGTCCGGCCGGCCTTCGCCGCCGCCCTGGAGAGTCCCTTGGCGCGCAGCCAGTCCTTCGCCTTCTCGGCGTCGCCGCCGCTCTCGGTGAGGGCGCGCTTGGCGTCCATCATCCCGGCGCCGGTCTCGTCGCGCAGCGCCTTGACCGCGGCTGCGGTGATCTCGGGCATCAGCTCGTCTCCCCCGCGGTGCCGGCGGGCACCGGGGCGGCCTCGGCCGCCGCGGCAGCGGCGGCGGCAGCGGCCTGCTCGTTCTCCAGACGCTCGGTCTCCTCGCGCTCGCGGAGCTCGCGCTCGGTCAGCTGCTGCAGGCCCTCGGTGATGGCGTCGCCGATCACGCTCACGATCAGGCGGCAGCTGCGGATGGCGTCGTCGTTGCCCGGAATCACCACCTGCACCTCGTCCGGATCGCAGTTCGTGTCAACGATGGCGACGACTGGGATGCCCAGCTTGTTCGCCTCGCTCACCGCGATGTGCTCCTTCTTGCAGTCGATGACGAACAGCGCGCCCGGCAGCCGCTTCATCTCGGCCATGCCGGCGAAGTTGGCCTCGAGGCGTTCGAGGTCATCGCGGTTGTCGTTGGCCTCCTTGGAGCTCATGCGCTCGAAGTCGCCGCGCTCGTGCATGGCGCGCAGCTCGGCCAGACGGCGAAGCCGCTTCTGGATCACGCTGAAGTTGGTGAGCATGCCACCCATCCAGCGGTGCACGACGAACGGCTGGTTGGTGCGTCCGCAGACCTCCTCGATCACGTCCTGGGCCTGCTTCTTGGTGCCGACGAACATCAGCTTCTGGCCACCGGCGACCAGGGCGCGGACGTAGTCGTTGGCGGCGTCCAGCGAGCGCTGCGTCTGCTCCAGGTCGATGATGTGGACGCCGTTGCGGGCCGTGAAGATGTACGGCCTCATCTTGGGGTTCCACCGGCTGGTCTGATGGCCGAAGTGGACTCCGGCCTCGAGCAGCTGGCGGAGGGTCACAGCGGGCATCCCGCTCCTCCTTGCGTGTGTGGTTGTCGCGTCCGCGCGGCGTCCTCCGCGGTGGCGACCCGATCTGGGCACCCGCCTGCCGCGTGCTACCGCACGTGTGAGTTGCCGTGAGTGTACCAGCGGCCGCCACGGCCGTCCGCCGCCGCGTCAGAGCACGAAGTGGCGCAGGTCCTGGTTGCGGACGAGGCTGCCGAGGCGCCGCGACACGTAGTCGGAATCGATCACGACGGTCTGGCCCGCGAAGTCCTCGGCGCGGAATGAGACCTCTTCGAGCACCTGCTCCATGATCGTGAACAGCCGGCGCGCGCCGATGTTCTCGTCTTCCTCGTTCACCTGGTGCGCCTGCCGGGCGAGCTCGCGGATGCCGTCAGGCGCGAACACGAGCGTCACACCCTCGGTGGCGAGCAGCGCCGAGTATTGCTTGGTCAGCGCGTTGCTCGGATCGGTGAGGATGCGCACCAGGTCGTCCTCGCTCAGTGCCTTGAGCTCGACACGAATCGGGAAACGACCCTGGAACTCCGGGATGAGGTCGCTGGGGCGAGCAGCCGTGAATGCGCCCGCGGCGATGAACAGGATGTGGTCGGTGCGCACCGGTCCGTACCGCGTGTGCACCGTCGAGCCCTCGAGGATGGGCAGCAGATCGCGCTGCACGCCCTCGCCGCTGACGTCGGGACCGTGGTCGGTGGCGTGCCCGCAGATCTTGTCGACCTCGTCGATGAAGACGATGCCGTCGTCTTCGATGAGACGAATGGCGTCGTCGTAGACGCGATCCATGTCGATGAGCCGGTCCGTCTCCTCCTGCATCAGCACGGTGCGCGCGTCGCCGATCGACATTCGCTTCTGCCGCTTGCGGATCGGCGCCATCTGCGAGAAGAAGTCACTCAACGAGTAGCCGACCTCTTCGAGGCCGGTCCCGGCGAAGCCCTCGAACGCCGGCTGGAACGGCTCCTCCACCTCGATGTCGACGTACTTCTCCTCGAGCCGGCCCGCCAGCAGCCGTCGCAGCACGCGGCGGCGCCGCAGGCGCGCGCGCCGCGCCAGCTGCGCGTCATCTGCGGCGAGCGTGGTCTCGGGCGGAGCCGCGGGACGCTGCGCTGCCGCTGAGCGATCCTCGGCCTCGAGCAGCCTGTCGATGATGCGCGAGTTGGCCAGGTCGCGCGCCTGCTCCTCCACGTCGGCGATGCGGTCGTTGTGCACCTCGGTGATGGTCTGCTCGAGCAGGTCGCGCACGATCGACTCGACATCACGCCCCACGTAGCCCACCTCGGTGAACTTGGTGGCCTCCACCTTGGTGAGCGGTGACGCGGTGAGCCGGGCGACGCGACGCGCGATCTCGGTCTTGCCCACACCCGTCGGCCCGATCATCAGGATGTTCTTGGGCAGCACCTCGTGGCGCATGTCGTCCGGGAGCTGCTGACGCCGTATACGGTTGCGCAGCGCGATGGCCACCGATTTCTTGGCGTCGTCCTGGCCGATGATGAACTCGTCGAGGCGGCTGACGACCTCGACCGGCCGCAGCTGTTCGCGCTCCACCTCCTCGACGAGGCCGGGCCGTGCTGCGGGAGGGGGTGCCTCAGGTGTTGGGGGCTGAGGTGCCGGCTGCTCGGTGGCCGCCTGCTCGGTGGCCGGCTGTTCGGTGAGCTCTGCAGCGGGACCCCGGGGCTCGCCGTCCACCGGCGCCTCGTCACCTGTCGCCGGCCCGTTCGGCGCCGCCTCTGCCTCGAACGGTGGCGCGTCCCCGATCACGATCACCTCGCGGCGCCGGCCACGGCGGGCTCCGCCTCGGCCGCCAGCGCCTCCACGGTGATGCAGTCGTTGGTGTAGATGCAGAGCCGCGCCGCGATCTCAAGCGCGCGGCGCGCGATCTCCTCGGCGCTCAATTCCGTGTTCTCGAGCAACGCGCGCGCCGCCGCGTGCGCGTAGGGGCCGCCGCTGCCGATGGCTGCGACGCCGTCCGATTCGTCGGGCTCGATCACCTCGCCGTCGCCGCTCAGCAGCAGCAGCCGCCCGCCACCGGCGACGATGAGGTTGGCCTCGAGGTGGCGCAGGTACTTGTCGGTACGCCATTCGCGGCTCATCCCGACCGCTGCACGCAACAGGTTGCCCTGGTGTTTCTCCAGGTGCTGCTCGAACTTGTCGAACAGGGTGAGCGCGTCCGACACCGCCCCGGCGAAGCCGCACACAACCTGATCGTGGAACATGCGCCGGACCTTGGAGGCGCCGCGCTTCATGATCACGTCGCCGACCGTGACCTGGCCGTCCCCGGCGACCGCGATCGAACCGCCGCGCTTGACCGCGACGATCGTGGTGGCGTGCGCACGCGGCATCATACGGCTGCCCCGGATCGCTCCGGCTTACCGGCGTCCCGCGGCGGGCGATAGCGGCACGCGGGATACCCGGAGCAGCTGACGAACGGCCCGTAGCGTCCCTGGCGCTTGACCAGCGGCTTGCCGCACTCGGGACACGCCTCTCCCGTGGGTTCCGCTGCCGCGGCGGGAGCCGCCGGTCCATTGGATCCGGCCTGGATGTACTTGCACGAGGGATACCCGGTGCAGCCGACGAACGTCCCGCGCCGGCCGCGCTTGCGCGCCAGCGGCTTGCCACACTCGGGACAGGCGCCGAGGTTCTCCGGCTCCGCGGCCGCGGCCTGGCTCGTGTCGCCGCCGGCCGCTGCGGCAACCTCCTTGGTGAACGTGCACGACGGGTACCCGGAGCAACCGACGAACGGCCCGCGCCGGCTCTGCCGCGTCACCAGGGAGCGGCCGCACTGCGGGCAGGCCTCACCCGTGGGCTCCGCGTTCCCGCCGCGGCGATCCTTGATGTACGTGCATTCCGGATAGCGCGAGCAGCCAACGAACTGGCCGAACTTGCCCTCGCGCACGACGAGCTTGCCGATCTCGCACTCGGGACACTCCTCGCCGGTCTCGGGCGCGGGCACCTTCACCCGCGGCATCGACGTCTCCGCCTTGGCGACGGTGGCGGCGAACGGCTCGTACCAGTCGCGCACGGTGGGCTCGTACTGACGCCTCCCGTCCTCCACCCAGTCGAGCCGCTTCTCGAGCTCGGCGGTGAAGGCGACGTCGACGATGTCGGGGAAGTTGGTGCGCAGCACACCGTCGACCGTCTTGCCCAGCTCGGTGGGATGCAGCCGGCGCTCCTCCTGGCGCACGTACTGGCGCTCCTGGATGGTCTCGAGGATCGGTGCATACGTGGACGGGCGGCCGATGCCGCGCTCCTCCAGCTCCTTGATCAGCGAGGCCTCGGTGTAGCGGGGCGGTGGCTGCGTGAAGTGCTGCTCGGCGACGATCTCGGTGCACGCCAGCCGGTCGGCTGCGACGAGCTCGGGGAGCGTCTCGTCCTTGTCCTTGTCCTCGTCGCGCTTCCACACGCGCTGGAAGCCGTCGAAGGTCACCACCGAGCCCGTGGCGCGGAACTCGTAGTCGGCGGCGTCGATGGTGACGCGCGTGTTCAGGTACTTCGCGGCGCTCATCTGGCTGGCGACGAAGCGGCGCCAGATGAGGTCGTAGAGGCGGAGCTGCGCCGGTGACAGATGGCGGCTCAGCGAGTCCGGCGTGCGCCGCACGTCGGTGGGCCGCACCGCCTCGTGCGCGTCCTGTGTGTTCTGGCCCGCGCGCTGGCGGACCGCGCCGGTACGCACATACTCCTTGCCGTACTCGTCGCTGATGTACGTCTGCGCGTCCGCCCGCGCCAGATCGCTGATGCGCGTCGAGTCGGTGCGCATGTACGTGATCAGCCCGGTGGACCCGGCGTCACCCAGCTCGATGCCCTCGTACAGCTCCTGGGCCACGCTCATCGTCCGCTTTGGCGACATGCGCAGCCGGGTGCTCGCGTCCTGCTGCATGGCGCTCGTGGTGTACGGGAGCGGCGCGTTGCGCGTGGTCTCGCGCGCCTCGACGGTGCGAACGACGAACGGCGGCGTGGCGTCGGTGACCCGTCCCTGATCATCGAGGCCGAGCGCGCGCAGCACCTCCTGGGCCTCCCGCTCGGAGCCCAGCTCCGTCTTCTCGCGTTCGCCGTTCTCGCCCGCAGGCTCGAGCTCGACCCGTTTGCCGACTAGCCGTGCGCGGAAGGGATTGCTGCCATCCTTGACAAGAAGAGCGTCGACGGTCCAGGACTCGACGGGAATGAAGGCCTCGATCTCCGACTCGCGGTCGACGACCAACCTGACGGCGACCGACTGCACACGTCCCGCGGAGAGGCCGGCGCGGACCTTGCGCCACAGCAGCGGCGAGATGCGATAGCCGACCAGGCGGTCGATGACGCGGCGCGCCTCCTGCGCGGCGACCAGCGAGCGGTCGATCTTGCGCGGGTGCGACAGCGCGGCTTCCACCGCCGGTCGCGTGATCTCGTGGAAGACGATGCGGTCCGGGTCCTTCAGCCCGAGCGCCTGCGCCAGGTGCCAGGCGATGGCCTCGCCCTCACGATCGGGGTCGGCGGCGAGCAGCGTGGCCTGGGCCTTGCGCGCGGCAGCCTTCAGCTCGCGGATCTGCTTCTCCTTGCCCTTGATCACCTCGTACTGCGGGGTGAACCCGGAGTCGACGTCGACTCCGATCTTCGATTTGGGCAGGTCACGGACGTGCCCCATCGAGGCGAGGACGGTGTAGTCGCGGCCGAGAAAGCGCGACAGCGTCCGCGCCTTGCTGGGGGACTCGACGATGATCAGGCGGCTTGGCATCTTGGTGTCTGTCTCGAAGCTGAAATCGTTTCGGCTGCCGGCGGGCGCCCGCCCCGGGTGCCCACCTCCTTTAGAAGGTACGCGCCACGCGTCCTCCCGGGAGGGACAGTATGGCCCCGGCCAGCTCCAGTGAACCAAGTCGGGCCGCAAGGACGGCGGCGGGGAGGCCCACGGCGGCGGCCAGCTCGTCGGGGAGGACGGGGGTGGTTCCCATGCGGCTCAGTATCTCCGCGAGCTCCGGGGCGAAACGAAGCGGCGCAGCGATCGATGCAGTCGCGTCACCGATCAGCGCACCCTGCGGCTGGAGCTCGGGCACCGCTTCGAGCAGGTCGCGCAGCCCCAGGTAGGGGCGGGCGCCGTCACGGATCAGCAGGTTGGTGCCCTCGCTCTGCGGGGAGCGGATCGAGCCCGGCACGGCGAGCACCTCGCGGCCGAGGTCCGCGGCCCAGCGGGCGGTGCTCAGCGCCCCGCTGTTCGGCGTGGCCTCGACCACCACCACGGCCACGGCCAGTGCGGCGATCAGCCTGTTGCGCTTGGGAAAGTGGCCCCGAAGCGGCTCCGTCCCCGGCGATTCCTCGGTGAGGACGCACCCCGATGCGCAGATGGCGGCGCGCAGCACCGCGTGCTCGGCCGGGTAGCAGACATCGATTCCGCAACCGAGCACGGCGACCGTCGTCCCCTCGCCCGCGAGCGCGCCGCGGTGCGCGGCGGCGTCGATGCCGCGGGCCATGCCGCTCACCACCTGGACGCCCGCGGCAGCCAGATCACGGCCGATGACACGGGCGATGTCGAGCCCGGCCGGCGTCGCCAGCCGGGAGCCGACCACGGCGACCGCGGGGTCTCGCGGCGCCACGCTGCCATCCACCCAGACACCGTCGGGCGGACGCCCCAGGTGCTCGAAACGATCGGGCCACCCATCCGCACCACGGGCGATACGCCTCTCAGGCATCGCCGGCGGCCCGGTAGCGGATGGCCTCGGCGAGCGCGGCCTCGCCCACCTCGTCGTCGCCCGCCAGGTCGGCGATCGTGCGGGCGACGCGGAGGACGCGGAAGAACCCGCGCGCGCTCAGATGGAGGCGCTCGCCGGAGCGCGCAAGCATGCGGCGGCCGGCGGCGGCGAGGCGGCACTGCCGCCGCAACGCCGGCCCTGTGAGCGACGCATTGAGCACCGCGGAGCGCGCGAGCTGGCGCTGCCGTGCGGCTTCGACCCTGGCGCGCACCGCGGCAGACGCCTCCTCGACCTTCTCGTCGAACAGGTCGCCGTAGCGCTGACGCGGCACCGAGACCGTCAGGTCGATCCGGTCCTTGATGGGTCCGCTGAGGCGGCTGTGGTAGTCGCGCAGCTGGCGCTCCGAGCAGCGGCACGGCTGGTCGTCGCCCAGATGGCCGCAGGGACACGGATTTGCCGCGGCGACGAGCATGAACTCGGCGGGATATGTGACCGCCGCTCGGGCCCGCACCACGGTCACGCGGCGTTCCTCGAGCGGCTGGCGCAGCGCCTCGAGATGCGTGCGCGGAAACTCACAGAGCTCGTCGAGAAAGAGCACGCCATGGTGCGCCAACGAGATCTCGCCCGGCAGGGCCACGCCGGAGCCGCCACCGACCAACCCCGCGCGCGAGACGCTGTGATGGGGCGATCGGAAGGGCGGCCGCATGGCGGTGGGGTCGCGTTCGCGGAGCGCGCCCCGCAGCGAGTACACCGCGGCTACCTCCAGGGCCTGCTCACCGGGCAGGTCGGGGAGCAGCCAGGGAAAGGCCCGGGCCAGCATGGTCTTTCCCGCTCCGGGCGGGCCGGTCATCAGCACGTTGTGACCGCCGGCGGCAGCGATCTCCAGCGCCCGTTTGGCCGCCCCCTGGCCTCGCACGTCCCCCAGGTCCGCGTCGGGCGGCTGCTCCACCGGCAGCGGCGCCGGAGCGAGGTGGCGAGCAAGCTGCGCACCGCCCGACAGGTGGGCGATGCACTCGCCCAGGGTGGCGGCCGTCCGCACGTCCAGCCCGTCGACCAGCGCTGCTTCCTCCGCGTTCTCCGGGGCGACGATCAGCCGGCGAACGCCGTTGGCGGCCAGGCAGCGCGCCATGGGCAGCACGCCGGTCACGGGGCGGAGCCCACCGTCGAGCGCGAGCTCCGCAACCAGTGCTGCGCCCTCGGCGCGCGCAAGCTTGCCGTCGGCCGCGAGCACGGCAACGGCGATGGCCAGGTCGAACCCGGTCCCTTCCTTCGGCACTTCGGCGGGCGCGAGGTTCACGGTGACGCGCTGCGCGGGGAAGTTCAAACGCTCGTTGTTGAGCTGCGCGTTGCGGATCGCCGAACGCACCCGTTCGCGCGCCTCCTGGATGGCGCGGTCGGTGAGGCCGACGATGGTGAAGCTCGGCAGCCCGTTGGCGACGTCGGCCTCGACCCGGATGGGGACCCCGCCGAGCCCCTGGGTGGCGCAGCTCACGGCGCAGGCGATCACACTCGCGAGTGTATCACACAATGTTGTATAGCTTCCCGGCGTCCTCCAGGTCGCCGCTGTGGATGGCTGCGAGTCGCGGTGCGGCCGCAACCGGCGCCGGGCGCGGAAGGACCGGGGACGCCACGCGCCCCCGGCCAGTCCCCCTCCGACCCCCTACTCGGAGCTCTCGATGGCTGCCTCGAACGTCAATGCGATCACCGCGTAGCCGGCGTCGTTGGCGTGCACGTTGTGGAATGACGAGCAGGCCCAGGTCCACGCGCACACGAGCGTCACGTTGACCGGCGGCCCGACGACCAGCACCGGGCTGAAGTTGTTCGTCTGGAATGCACCTGCCACGTCGGCGACGGGGACGCCGAACGCCGCATAGACGGTGCCGAGCAGACCGTCGAACCCCGTCGGCGGCAGTGGCGCACCGCAGAACGTGCCGTACCCGACTCCGGTCGTGAGGCACGCGGACTCGCGCGCCAGCGACTGCTGACCCGCGAGCCACGCGGCGAGGAACGGGTCGTAGTAGTTCATGGCGTAGATGGGAACGCCGGGCGCCGCCGTGCGCAGCGTGGTGAGGATCACCGGCAGGTTCGACGCTGCCGAGCCGAAGCCCGCCGCGATGCACGCGGAGTCGATCCCGCTCGCCGCCACGCAGCTGTCGACGTCGTTGGCGCCGATGTCGATCGTGACGAGCGCCACCCTGTGCGTGGCCAGAAACGCGGCGGCCTCGGCGAGCTGGCTGCCGTGGGCGTACGGGCAGATCCCGCCGGCGATCATCGTTGTCGTGGTCTCACCCGGGCAGCCGAGCTTCGACAGCTGCAGGCCGGGATGCGTGACGCGCTCCGCCGCGTACAGATCGTCAACGTAGCCACGGTTGGTTTCGAACAGCGGCGCCGCAGCAGTGGGCTGCACGCCCTGCGACAGCGAGTCGCCCAGCGCCAGGTAGTAGCTGGTGCCGGCCGTGGTGGCCGCGGCGGCGTGCGCCGGGCGCATCCCGCCGGCCGCGAGCGCACATGTGAGCAGTGCAAGCGCCGTCACGCCGGTGCGCCACAACCGCCGTCTGACCGGCGACTGACTGGATTCGTTCATCCCGAGCCTCCCTCTGAGCGTGCCTGCGGTTGCGCACACTCTCGACCCAGCGGCGCTGCGCGGGCAACAGGGAAAACCCTTGCTGTGGCAGAGGTTCTCCCTGCCAATGCCCGGCTCAGGCGCCGCCCGGCCACCAGAGCGCAGCGATCGTTTCGTGCTGCGGCTCGTATGAGCCCAGGAACGCCTCGATCTGCGCATCGCGGTCGGGTCCCACGTAGAGCCGGCGACGCAGGAACGCAACCCACTCCGGCGTGATCTCGCGCCGCCGCGGCGGCAGCACGATGTCCTCGCGCTCCACCGCGAGCCCCATCTCGGCTACCACCGCCTGGGCCACGTCGGCAACGGGCCAGTCCGACCGCGAGAAGCCGTGCAGCTCCTCGAGCAGCGGGTTGAGCGCGGTCAGCGGTGGGTGCACGGAGAGCTCGACCACGACGCGGCGCCGCGCACGTGCCGTCAACGCCGCAACGAAGCCCTCGAGGTCCTCGACCGCGTAGAGCGCGTGGTGGCAGACGGCGACGTCCGCAGGATCCACCACCTCGGCCGCCTCCGGCCAGGCGCCGAGCACAGCGCGGACCGGAATCCCGAGCTCGAGTGCGGTCTCCTCGAACGCCAGCAGCATGTCCGGCAGCCTGTCGACGCCGGTGATCAGCCCGGCCTTGTTCGCCAGCCCGAAGCTGGAGGCGCCGGCGCCGACACCGACGTCGAGCACCGATCCACCCGCGGGCAGCGCCTCGAGCGCGCGCACCCGCGACGGCCGCATCGGCTGCGCGGCGTCTACCTCCGGACGCCAGCGGAACATCTCCGGCTCCAAGGTGGCGCGCGGCTCGGGTGCGGAGTCGACGATCGACTGCGGCATCGGCCAGCTGCGGGCGGCTTCTCGCCAGACGCCGGCGGCGCGCCCGACGGCCCGCCCCGGTGCGCCGGCGCCCGTCATTCCCCCTGCACGGCGTCCTTGATCTGCTCGATGTTCGATACGGCGAGCTTGTCGTCCAGCAGCAGGGCCACGACGTCGATGCGGCACGGCTGTTCCCGCCGGTGCGTCTGGCTGCGATACACCTCGAGCAGCGTGCGCAGCTTCTTCTGCTTGCGCGCGTCCACCGCCTCCTGGGGCAGTCCGAACGCCGTGCCTCGCCGCGCCTTCACCTCGACGAGCACGAGCGTCTCGCCGTCCTCGGCGACGATGTCGATCTGACCCAGGCGGCTGCGCCAGTCGCGCGCCAGGATGCGAAAGCCCTGATCCTGCAGGTAGCGCACGGCCGCGGCCTCGCCGGCGTGCCCGACTCGCTCGCGCAGCGGCCGCGCCGGCGGCAGTGGCTCGGGCGCCCCGCGGGCGCGCTCAGCCGTTCTCCGACGCCTCCGCCGCCGCGGCGGCCAGCTCGGACTCGCCGCCCGCCTCTTCGGTCTCCTCGGGGGCCAGCTCGGGCTCGGCTCTCGCCGCCTCCTCCTCCTCGAGCTGCGTGGCGTCGGAGCGCAGCAGCACCATGTCGGGGCCGCCGACCGGGCGGCGCCGTTCGCGGATGCGGGCCCGCTTGCCCACCTTCTCGCGCAGGTAGAACAGCTTGGCGCGGCGCACCTGGCCGTGACGCAGCACCTCGATGCGATCGAGCCGCGGCGAGTGCACCAGGAAGGTGCGTTCGACGCCGACTCCGTGGGAGACGCGGCGGACGGTGAAGCGCGTGCCCAGGCCGCGGCGTCCGCGGACCGCGATCACGACACCTTCGAACACCTGGATGCGCTCACGGGTGCCCTCGACGACCTTCACGTGCACGCGCACGGTGTCGCCGGCGCGCAGCACCGGCACCTCGCGTTTCTCCTGCTCGCGCGTGATCAGATCGATGATGTTCATGTGGTGGCTTCCTCGGTCTCGCGCAGCGACGGTACCAGATCCGGCCGCAGCGTTCTGGTCCGTTCACTCGCTTGATGCGCGCGCCACGCGGCGACCGCTCGCGGGTCGCCGCCGCGCAGGACGTCGGGGACGGTGGCGCCCTCGTACGTCGCCGGCCGCGTGTACAGCGGACCCTCGAACCCGCCGGCGGCACCCGGCGAGAACGACTCCCCGGCGAGCGACTCCGGTGAGCCGACGACGCCGGGGATGAGACGCGCCGTGGCCTCGATCACCGCCATCGCCGCCACCTCGCCGCCGCTGAGGACGTAGTCGCCGGCGGACAGCTCTTCGCCGATCTCGTCGCGGGCACGCGCGTCGACTCCCTGATAGCGACCGCACACGAGCAGCAGCGCGTCCTCGCGCGCCAGCTCGCGGGCGACGTCCTCGGTGAACACACGCCCCTGCGGCGACAGCAGGACGGCGCGCAGCCGAGGCTCGGCGGCGCGCAGCGCGCGCACGGCGCGGATGATCGGCTCCGGCTTGAGCACCATGCCGGCGATGCCGCCGAACGCGGCGTCGTCCACCTGGCGGTGCCGGTTGTCGGTGTAGTCGCGGAGGTCGTGCGCCTGGAGGCTGATGTGCCCCGCCTCGAACGCTCTGCCGACCACGCCGACACCCAGCGTGCCGGGGAAGACTCCGGGGAAGATCGTTAGCACGTGGAAGCGCATCAGGCGCGCACCTCGGGCAGCGGCGCGACTGTGAGCACCCCGCCCTCGACGTCCACCGCGCGCACGAACTCCCGCACCATGGGATAGCGCCGCAGCGCACCGGCATCCTCCACCACGACGACGTCTGCGGCCGGCGCCGGCTCGATGTCGACGACGGTGCCCAGCGGAGCGCCGTCGACATTCACGCAGCGCATGCCGACGAGCTGCCAGACGAACCACTCGTCGGGTCCGAGCGGACGCGCGGCACCGATGTCGACGCAGAGGTAGGCGCCGCGCAGCTCGCCGGCCTGCTCCGGTGTGTCGACACCGCGAAACCCGAGCAGCACTGTTCCCGACGGACCGGCGCGGGCCGCGCGCACCGTGAGGGCACGGCCGCTCGCCTCGACCTGCAGCCGCGTGCCCCGACGAAAGCGTGCGCTGTCGGCGCCGAGCATCTGGGCGCGCACCTCACCGCGCACGCCGTGGGGGCGCAGCACGATGGCCGCCCGCAGCGTGCGGGGCGCTGCGGCTGCCCGAAGCGCAGGCGTCACTTGCGGTCCTTCAGCTCCACCTGAACCCGCTCGTGGTGGCGCAGGCCGGCAGAGCGCACCACGGCGCGGATGGCCTCGACGTTGCGGCCACTCTTGCCAATTACCTTGCCCATGTCGGCATCGCCCACCTTGAGCCGCACGATGGTGGTGCGGCCGCGCGGCTGGGTGTCAACCTCGACCTGGTCCTTCTCGGTGACGATGCGCTCGGCGATGAACCGCGTCAGATCGGCGTAGTCGGTCATGCCTCGGCCTCCGCTTCCACCGCTGCCGCCGGCTCCGCAGCCGCGGCAGGCGCGGGCTCCTCCGCCGACTTCGCCGCTCCTGACTTCGCCGCCACGGGACGGCGCGCCGGCGCCGCCAGGATCCCCTGACGCACCAGCAGGTCGCGTGCGGTGTCGCTGGGTCGCGCCCCGCGGCCCATCCACACGCGCACCTTCTCCTCGTCGATGCGCACCACGGCGGGATCCGGCAGCGGATCATAGAAGCCGATCGCCTCGATGAACCGTCCATCGCGCGGGCTCCGCGAATCGGCCACGACCAGACGGTAGACGGGCCGTTTCGTCGTCCCCATGCGCTTCAAGCGAATCTTGACCACAACTCCTCCTTGGTGATGCTCAGCCGAGCCCGAGCTGCGACGGGTCGAAGCCCTGCAGCTCGCGCAGCATGCGTGCCTTGCCGCGCAGACCCTTGCCCGGCTTGCCGCCGAAGGCCTTGAACATGGTCTGCATCTGATCGAATCCCTTGAGCAGCTTGTTGACGTCGGCGAGCGTCGTGCCGCTGCCGGCGGCGATGCGCTTGCGACGCGATCCCTTGATCAGGTCGGGATGCTGCCGCTCGTGCGGCGTCATCGAGAGCACGATCGCCTCCATGCGGTTCATGTCCTGCTCGGACGGCATCATCGCCCCCGCCTGCTTGAGCAGGTTGCGGCCGCCGGGCATCATCCCGAGCACGTTCTCCAGGGGCCCCATGCTGCGCACCTGGCGCAGCTGATCGACGAAGTCCTGCATGGTCAGGCGGCCACGCACGGAGCGCTCCATCAGCTCGCGCGCCTCGCGCTCGGTGACCTGCTCCTGGGCGCGCTCGACGAGCGTCAGCACGTCGCCCATGCCGAGGATGCGCGAGGCCATGCGATCCGGCGCGAACGGCTCCAGCTCGGAGACCTTCTCGCCGGTGCCCACATACATGATCGGCTTGCCGATCGCCTCGCGCATCGACAGCGCCGCGCCACCGCGAGCGTCGCCGTCCATCTTGGTCAGGACCACGCCGTCGATGTCGACCGCGTCGTTGAAGCCTCTGGCCACATTCACTGCTTCCTGCCCTGTCATCGCGTCGGCGATGAGGATCGTCTCGTTGACCGTCACCTGCTTGCGGATCTGACGCAGCTCGTCGAGCAGCGGCTCATCGATCTGCAGCCGGCCGGCGGTGTCGATGATCACCACGTCGCAATTGAGGCGTCGCGCCTCGTCCACCCCGCGACGCGCCAGCTGCGGCGCCTTCGCCGAGCCCTGCGGCGCGGCGACCGGGATGTCGTTGTCGGCGCCCAGCTTCTGCAGCTGCTGCACGGCCGCGGGCCGCTGCACGTCGGCAGCAACCAGCAGCGGGCGGTGGCCCTCGCGGCGCACCGACAGCGCCAGCTTCACCGACGTGGTCGTCTTGCCGCTTCCCTGCAGGCCGACCAGCATCACCACGGTGGGCGGCTGTGCCGCGTAGCGGATGCGGCGCACCTCGCCGCCGAGCAGCGCGGTCAGCTCCTCGTTGACGATCTTGACGATCTGCTGGCCCGGGGTCAGCGACTCCAGGACCTCGCCGCCGACGGCGCGCTCGCGAATGCGGTCGACGAAGGCGCGGGCGACACGGAAGTTGACGTCGGCCTCGAGCAGTGCCACGCGCACCTCGCGCAGCCCGACCTCCACGTCCTCCTTGCTGAGCTTGCCCCGGCCGCTGAAGCGCTTCAGCGCCGCGGAAAGCCGGTCGGTGAGCGAATCGAACATGGCCTAGGCTCCACTCCCGAGCACGCGCAGGCGGGTGCGGAGCTCGTCTTCGACCGCGTCGCGGCGGCGCAGCTCCGCCGCATGGCCGAGGCGGTCCTCCAGCTCCTCGAGGCGCTGAGTGGCCCGGTGCACCAGGTCGTGCGCGGCGCTGCGCGTGCAGCCGAAGCGCTCGGCGATCTCGGTGAACGACCAGTCCTCATCGAGGTACAGCCGGCAGGCCTCACGCTGGTGGTCGGTGAGCAGCGGGCCATAGACGTCGACGAGACGCTGACGGCGGTCGCGTGAGACTGTCAAGGCCAAAGCCTTGACAGGATACCAGGCGACCCCGCCGGGTCAGGCCGGGGACGGCTTGATGTTCTGGTTCACGCGGAAGAAGTTGTCGGGATCGTACGCGCGCTTCAGCCGCCTCAGACGCTCGTATGTCGCAGCGCCATACGCGGCGCGCACCCGGTCCTGGCCCTCTTGGCCGAGGAAGTTGACATAGACGCCACCGAACGAGGCGGGGCGCACCGCAGACCACAAGCCTTGCGCCCACGCGACGTGCCCCTCGTCGCCGTCGCCGCGCTCGGCCCACCGCGCGTTGATGTTGAGGAGGAACGGGGCTCCCCGGTGTGCGTAGGCGCTGTCATCTTCGGCGACGTATCCGATGGCGCCACCACCGAGGCCGCCGATCTTGATGTCGGACAGCGGCGAGGTGATCGATGCGGCGTGCTCGACGATGGCATCCACGGCCGCGTCGGCCAGCGAGATGTACTCCGCCTTCCAGTAGTTTTGGAAGCCCGCGACCCAGCCCGAGTCAAAGAAGGACTGCAACGCGGTGTATGGCCGTGGCGCAACGATATCGACGACCGGATCATTGAATAGGCGCACCGGCTGCAGCAGCCGCTCGCCCTCGTCGATCGGACCCACGTGGCACATGCCGACCATCAGAACGTGCTTGCCGTGCAGCGCATCCGGCAGGAACGGAGCGGGCGGCGCGATGCGCAGGATGCAGTTGAACATCACGTTCTGTGGCGCGCTCACGAAGTACTCGCGCAGCTCCCGCAGCACGAGCGCCGCATCGTCGAGGCGATGCACGACCAAGCCGCCCAGGATCGTCGGGCCGACCTCGTGCAGCCGGTAGTCGAATGCGGTGACCACGCCGAAGTTGCCGCCGCCGCCGCGCAGTCCCCAGAACAGGTCTGAGTTCTCGGTCGGGCTCGCCGTGACGACCCTGCCATCGGCGGTGACGAGGTCCGCGGAGAGCAGGTTGTCGCACGCCAGCCCATACCTGCGGCTCAACCAGCCGAAGCCGCCGCCGAGCGTGAACCCGGCGATCCCCGTCGTGGAGAGGAGGCCACCCGGAGTGGCCAGGCCGAACAGCTGGGTCTCATGGTCGAACTCACCCCACCGCAACCCGGGCTGCGCCCGGGCAATCCGTCGCACCGGGTCGACATGCACCCTCTTCATCGGCGAGAGGTCGATGACCATCCCCCCGTCGCAGACGGCGAGCCCCGCAACGTTGTGGCCGCCGCCGCGGATGGCGACGAGCATCCCGAGCTGCCGGGCGACGCCGACGGCACGCACGACGTCCGCGGCGCCGGTGCATTGGGCGATCACCCCCGGGTACCGGTCAATCGAGGCGTTCCAGACCGCCCTGGCGCCGTCGTATCCAGGGTCGCCTGCGCTGATGACGTTGCCGCGAAAGCCTGTCTGCAGTGCCGCGGCGGCGGCTGACGCGGCGGCGGCTGCCGCGACCGGGTCATCTTTTTGGTGGGGCTCGATCACTGTGCCCGTCCTCCCGTGGGTCATGGGCATGATCGTCCGACGTCGACGGAAGTCAGACAAGGACAAAAAATGGACTCGGACGGTGGCCGGGCCGCCGTACCATCTCCCACATGCGTGGGTATGGGCAGTACTGTCCGGTGACGCGGGCTGCCGAGGTGTTCGCGGAACGATGGACACCGGTCATCGTGCGAAACATGGTCCTGGGCTGCCACTCGTTCGCGGAGATCGCGGACGGCGCGCCCGGAATGTCGCACACGCTGCTCACGCAGCGCCTGCGCGAGCTGGAGCGCCGCGGGATCGTGGAACGCCGGCCCAACCCGAGCGGCAGAGGCCTGGGGTACTACCTGACGGAGGCGGGCAGCGAGCTGGAAGAGGTCTGCATGGCGCTGGGCAAGTGGGGCGCGCGCTGGACCGAGCTGGGCGCGGAACACCTCGACGCGTACACCGTCCTGTGGGCGTCCTGCCGGCGCATGAACATGGAGGGAGGGCTGCCGGAGCGGCGGGTGGTCGTGCGCTTCGACCTCTCAGACGGGCCGAAGCGCCGGTTCTGGATGATTCTCCAGCGGCCGGAGGCGGAGGTGTGCCTCAAACCCCCTGGATTCGATGAGGACCTCGTCGTCAGCGGCGATGTGGAAACGCTCACCAAATGGCACATGGGCTGGACCAGCCTTGATGAAGCCGGGCGAACAGGGCGCTTGAGGATCGAGGGCCCTCGAGATCTGGTTCGAGCCTTTCCCAGCTGGAACTGGCTGAGCAGGTTCGCCGACGTGCGTCCCGCACGCGCCTCCTGAAGCACACGAGACCCGGCGGCACCGTCGGAGGATCGCCGGATCGGACGACAACCATCATGTGACCGGCATGGCCGCCCCCCTGGACGCGCCCGGCGCGGCATTTCTCGCGCTGTACGAGCGCGCGCTGCCCGTGGTCTACGGCTATCTCCTCCCCCGCTGCGGCGCCGTGGCCCTCGCCGAGGACCTCACGTCCGAGACCTTCCTCGCCGCGGTGGACGCCGTCCGACGCGGCGATGCGCCGCGGGTATCCACGCCGTGGCTGGTCGGCGTGGCACGGCACAAGCTGGTCGACCACTGGCGGCGCGCCGCGCGGGAGGAGCGCGGGCTCCGGACGGTGGCGGGCGCCGAGCCCGAGGCCGCCGACCCCTGGGAGGAGCGGCTCGACGTGCTGCGCGCCCATCGCACACTGCAGAGGCTGAGCCCGCAGCATCGCGCGGCCCTCACCCTCCGCTACGTCGACGACCTGCCGGTGGCCGAGGTGGCCGAGCAGCTCGACCGCACCCTCCACGCCACCGAGACGCTGCTGGTACGCGCCCGCGGTGCCTTTCGTAACGCCTATCGCGCCGAGGAGGACGACGATGGCTGACCCCCTCGACGCGCTGCGCACGGCGGCCGCGCCCGTCGCGCCCGACCCCACCTTCGCCCGCCGCCTGCGCGCCCGCGTGGAGCGAGCGCTGAGCCCCACAGGAGGACCCGCCGTGAGCACGATCCTGACCGAGCCGGCCGCCGCCACGCCGGCGGCGGCCGCTCCCGCCACCGGCGGCACCCAGCCACAGGGCGTCGTCCCGTTCCTGTCCGTGGCCGACGCCCGGCGCGCGATCGAGTGGTACGTCGACGCGCTCGGCGCCGAGCTGCGCGGCGCACCATTCGTCATGCCCGATGGCCGCATCGGACACAGCGAGCTGTGGATCGGCGGTGGCCCGTTCCACGTCTCCGACGAGTCGCCGGCAAGCCACGTCGCGGCACCGCGTCCGGGTGCAGACGCGACCGTCACGCTCGGTGCCGAGGTGCCCGACGTCGACGCGGTGATCACCCGGGCCGTCGCACGTGGCGCGACGCTCGAACGCGCGGCGGCCGATTACTCGTACGGCCGAAACGCGGTCATCCGCGACCCGGAGGGACACCGCTGGCTGCTGTCCTCATCGCTGGTTGCCGATCGCGTCCGCAACGGAGACGTGGCGTACGCATCGCTCCACGTCCCGGACGTGGAGCGCGCCGCGGACTTCTTCGCCGCGGTCCTCGGCTGGACGTACGCGCCCGGCAGCGCCGAGCGCGGGCGGCAGGTGACCAACACTCCCATGCCGATGGGCTTGTGGGGCGGTGTCCCGGAGAGCACGCTCTTGCTCTCGTACTTCGTGGACGGCGTCGACAGCGCCATCGTTCGCGTTCGCGACGCCGGGGGTGCTGCCGAAGCGCCCCGGCGCGAGCGGTACGGGTACACGGTCGACTGCACCGATATCGATGGCGTTCGGTTCTCGATGCTGGAGATCGCCGGCCCGGCGACATCTCGCGCAGCGTCTGCCGCCCCGGGCCACGGGGCGCTGACCTACATCACGATGGAGGTGGCGGACACGGCGCAAGCCCGCGCGTTCTACGGCGCCGTCTTCGGCTGGGATTTCACGGCCGGCAACTGGCCGGACGGCTGGAACGTGGTCGAGCCGGTGCCCATGACCGGGATGGCCGGCGGCCGGGGCCGCGGCCGCAACCTCCCCGTCTACCAGGTGGACGACGTGGCGGCGGCGGCGCAGCGCGTCCGCGACCTGGGCGGCACCGCGTCGGGGCCGGACCGCAGGCCGTACGGGGTGATGAGCGATTGCACGTCGCCCGACGGCGTCATGTTCGCGCTCTGGGAGCCCTGATTCCCCCATAAAGAAAGGAGGAAGCCGGACGGCCGGCTTCCTCCCGCGTGTTCCGCGGCTCAGGCGGCGACGGCGACCTCCTCGACGGCTGGTGCGGCGGCGAGGCTGCGCCGCCCGGGGATGAGCGCGGCAGCGATGGCGCCGGCGAGCACCACGATGGATCCCACGATGATCGCGGGCTGCACCCCGGCGACGAACGCGGCTCCGGAGGTGTAGCCACCGGTGTGAGCGAAGATCGAGGCCAGAACCGCGACCCCGAGGACGCCGCCGAGCTCGCGGATCGCATTGTTGGCACCCGACGCCTTGCCCTCCTGGTCACGACGCACGGAGCTGAGCACCAGGTTCGCCACCGGCGCGAAGAACATGCCCATCCCGGCGCCGCTGAGCACGAACGGGATGATGAACGTGCTGTAGGGCGCGGCGGGCGACGTCGCCAGCCCGATCCACAGCAGCCCAGTCGCCTGGAGCGCGAGGCCGAGAGCGAGAATCGTGCGCCCCGAGATGCGATCCGAGAGGGCGCCGGCGATCGGTGCGACCAGCAGCGGCATCGCCGTCCACGGAAGGATGCGCAGGCCGGCCCCGAGTGGCGACAGCCCCTGCACCGTCTGGAAGAACTGGGCCAGCAGGAACACCGAGCCGAACATCCCGAAGTACATCAACAGCGACGCGAGGTTGGCGCCGGTGAAGGTCCGGTTGCCGAAGAAGCGCATCGGCAGCATGGGTCTCTTCGCGCGCGCTTCGTACAGGACAAAGATGGCGACAACCACTGCGCCCCCGGCGAGCGAGCCCACGATCTGCGGGCTTCCCCAGCCCAGCGTGTTGGCCCGCACGAGACCCCACACGACGCCGAAGAGTCCGGCGCTGCCGAGTGCCAGTCCGCGCAGGTCAAGCGTGCGATCCGCGCCACGGCTCTCCTGCAGCCGCAGCAGCGCGAGCGGGGCCAGCAGCAGGCCGATCGGCACGTTGAGCCAGAAGATCCACTGCCAGCTGATGCCCTGCACCACGGCGCCGCCGACGATGGGGCCGACCGCCACGGCGAGACCGGCGATCGCACCCCAGGCGCCCAGGAACACGCCGCGTCGCTCAGGCGGCACGGCCGCACTCAGCAAGGTCAGCGTGAGCGGCAGAACCATCGCGCCGCCCGCACCCTGCACGGCGCGCGCAGCAATGAGAGCGCTGGCGCTCGGAGCCAGCGCCGCGAACGCGGAGCCGGCCGTGAACAGCGTGAGCCCGATGACGAACATCCGCCGCCGGCCGAAGCGATCGCCAAGCGCCGCCCCGGTGAGCAGCAGCACCGCAAACGTCAGCGTGAAGGCGTTGACCGTCCACTCCAGCTGCGCCAGGTCGGCGTGCAGGCTGCGGCGGATCACCGGCAGCGCCGTGGTCACCACCAGGTTGTCGAGCGTGACCATGAACAGCGCCACCGAGGTGATGGCAAATGTCCAGAGCGTCCGGGTGCGTGCCGTCATCGCATGTCCTCCGTCTGTCGTTCCGGTTGTCTCGTCTTCATGTAGTGATCACTCACTCACTTCGCAGCACAAATTTTTTTCGTCACGCCCTGCCCAGGAGGTGGCTCAGCGCGTCGCCGGGCTCGAGCTCCTCGAAGCAGCCCTCCATGAGGCGCACCGCCCACGCCTGCGGCTCCGAGAATTGGCCCAGCATGGCCAAAACGTTGAGCAGCATGCCGTTGGCGACGAACTTGGCCAGTGCGGCGCTGTCTACGCCGCTGAGGCGGCGCACCACGTCGACGAGGTGGCCGAAGTTGCGTGACACCAGGGCGCGGATCTCCGGGTCGTCGCATGCCGCGTACGCCTGCAGCTGCGAGCGCAGGCGCACGTGGTCGTGCTGGATCAGCTGCATGTACGCCTGCCCCATGGCGTGCAGCGCGTCCTCCCCTCCCGGGGCGCCGCTCTCACGGACGGCACGTTCGAACGTTGCCTCCGTGTCCTCGAAGCACCGCTGAATCGCCGCGAGTACCAGCTCGCGCTTGGTGCCGTAGAGCCGGAACAGGTACGGCTGCGAGATGCCGGCCCGGCGGGCGATCTCCTCGGTGGACGCCGCGGCGTAGCCGTCCTCGGCGAAGACGGTGATCGCCGCCTGGAGGATCTGCTCGCGCCGCTCCTCGGCGGACAGCCGTTCCACGGTCCCGTGGCTGGTCTGGGGTGCCATGGCGCCGATGTTAGTGAGTACTCACCACCATGTCAAGGGCCGCGCCGCCGGCCATCAAACGCACGGCGGTCAGCCGGCCTCGGGCTCGACCTGGCCCTCGCCGTCGGCGAACAGCGCATCGACGTACGCCTCTGCGTCGAAGACGTTGAGGTCGTCGATGCCCTCGCCGATGCCCACCAGCTTCACCGGCACCCCCAGCTCCTGCTCCAGCGAGATCACCGTGCCGCCGCGGGCGCTGCCGTCGAGCTTGGTCAGCACCAGCCCGGTGAGCGCAACCGCGTCGTGAAAGGCGCGCCCCTGGCTGAGGGCGTTCATTCCGGTGGTGGCGTCGAGCACCAGCAGCGTCTCCTGTGGCGCCTCGGGGATGAGGCGTTCCGCCACGCGGCGCACCTTCTGCAGCTCGGCCATCAGGTTCGTCTTGGTGTGCAGCCGGCCGGCGGTGTCGACCAGCACGCAGTCGATGCGGCGGGCGCGCGCCGCCTGGATGGCGTCGTACACCACCGCCCCCGGGTCACCGCCCGGCTGGTGGGCGACGATGTCCACCCCGGCGCGGTTGGCCCAGATGCGCATCTGGTCGATCGCCGCCGCGCGGTACGTATCGGCCGCTGCCACCAGCGGAACGCGCCCCTCCTCGCGCAGGCGGAACGCGAGCTTGCCGGTGGTGGTGGTCTTGCCGCTGCCGTTCACGCCGACCATCAGCACCACGCTCGGGATGTCGGAGACCTTCAGCGTGCGGTCGCGATCCCGCAGCAGGTCCAGCACCTCGGCCTTGAGCGCGTTCATCGCGCCATCGGAGTCGCGTATGTGGTCGGACCGCACCCGCTCCCGAAGCCGCTCGACCAGGCGCTCAGAGGTGTCCACGCCGCAGTCGGCGGAGATCAGCGCCTCGAGGACGTCGTCGTAGAAGGCGTCGTCGAGCGCTCGCCGGATGCGCAGCGCTCCGCGGATGCCGGAGCCCATGCGGCCCGACATGCGCCGCCACCATCCCCGCCGCCGCGGTGCGTCGACGACGTCGCCGGGCAGCTCCCCTCCGGCGGCCTCACGGTCGTCGGCGGGTGACGCAGGCGGGGGGACGCCGACCGAGCCGAGCGAGTTGGTCGCCTGTGGCGACCCGAGCGGCGAGGGAGGAGGGGGCCCCGCCGCGTCTGGACCCGACGCCGAGCCGTCGGTGCTGCCCCCGCTCGCGTCACCTGCCGGCGAAGACCGTTTCCGCACTCCTTGCCTACCCCGCGGCGCGCCGCTCATCGGCTCGGAGCGCGGATGTCAGCGCGGCCTCGGGCGGCGCCGCCGCATCGAAGCGGACGCCGATGACGCTGCTGACCCCGTCGCCGTCTATGGTCACCCCCCAGAGGACGTCGGCCGCGGCCATGGTGATGTGGTTGTGGGTGACGACGATGAACTGCTGCTCCTCGGCCAGGCGCCGCAGCAGCCGGGTGAAGCGCAGCACGTTGCTGTCGTCCAGGGCGGCGTCGACCTCGTCGAAGATGTAGAACGGGCTGGGGTTCACCTGCTGCAGCGCCAGCACCGTGGCCAGCGCTGTCAGCGCGCGCTCACCGCCCGACAGCAGACGCAGCGGGCAGAGGCGCTTACCCGGCGGCTGCGCCAGGATCTCGACTCCGGGCCGGCGCTCCGCGACCGCTTCCACGCGATCCTCGTCGTCCTCCTCGGCCTCGACGGGCGGCTCCTCCAGCCGCAGCGTCGCCCGGCCGCCGGGGAACAGCTCGGCGAACACCTGCTGGAAGTGCACCGAGACGGCGCCGAAGACCGCGTCGAAGCGGCGCTCCAGGTCGGCAGCAAGGTGGCGGGTCATGCGTCGCAGGTCGGCGCAGGCGGCACCGATGTCGTCGCGCGCGCTGCGCAGGACGCGCACGCGGGCGTCGAGCGCGGTGTGCTGCTCCGGCGCCAGGGCGTTGACCGCGCCGAGCGCGCCGATGCGCCGCTCCAGACGAACGATCTCGCGCTCCGCGCGCTCGGCCGTGGTGGGGTCCCACTCCGCGCTGTCGTCGTCCTCGCGGGCCTCGTCGACGAGCCGGTCGACCTCGGCCTCCGCGGCGTCCACCTCTCCCTGGGCGGTGGTCCGCTCGTCCTCCGCGCGGGCCAGGGCGACCGCGACCTCGGCATGCTCGGTCTCGAGCCCGACGACGATGCGTTCCAGCTCCGCGATGGGCACGCCGCCGGTGTCGAGCTCGTCGCGGGCGCGGGTCACGGCGGCCTCCAGGGCGGCGGCCCGGTGCCGCAGCGGACGTTCCTGGACCAGCGCGGCCAGCGCTTCGTTCTCGGCGGCGCCCAGCCGCATCTCGGCGGCGGCCGCGCGCCGGCGCGCTCCCTCGAGCAGCCGGCGGACCTCGTCGAGGGTCCGCGACGGCGCCGCCTCGTGCAGCCGCGCCAGCTCCATCTCCGAGTCGTGCTGTGCGCGCCGCGCCGTCGCCAGCTCCTCGCGCCGGGCGGCGACCGCGTCCGCCGCCTGGCGGCGGCCACCGGCTGCCCGGTCCAGCTCGCCCTCGGCGGCTGCCCGCATGGGCTCCAGGCGAGCGGCGTCGGCATCGACCGCGGCGATCCGCTCGTCCACCTGCCGCAGCGCCTCCGCCGCCCGCCGGCCGCTCTGCGATGCGGCCGCCACCGCCGCCTCGCGCTCGCGCTGAGCGGCGCGCGCCCGCGCCAGCACGGCGTCCGCCGCGCTCGCCTCGCCCGCAGCCCCGGCCTCCTCGGACTCCGCCGCTGCCAGGCGCTCCCGGGCTGCGGCTGCCGTCGCGATCGCCTGCGCCTCCCGCTCCGTGGCCTGACCGGCAGCGACCCGGGCATCGCGCTCCTCGGCCGCCAGCTGCAGCAGCCGTCCCGGGCGGCCTCCGCCACGGACACCGAAGCGGCTGACCACGCGGCCGTCGGGGAGGACCGCCGCGGTGGCGCCCGCGGCCAGAGCAGCCGCGGCGTCAGCATCACCGTCGACGAGGGTGACCCCGTCCAGCAGGAGGGCCAGGAGCGGCCGGTCGGCTGGGTCGACCTCGATAGCGTCGATGGCCGGCCGGCCGGCCCGTGCCGCGGACCCGGCGGCGGGCTCACCGGTGTGAGCAACGGGCGGGCCGAGCACGTCCTCGCGGTCGCTCTCATTGTCGAGGTGCGCCACGGCGGCCTCGATGTCACTGACGAGCCATGCGCCCAGGTGGTGCTCGAGCGCCGCCGCGACCGCGGCCTCGTCCTCAGGCCGGCGAACACGGAGGCACTCGGAGAGCCGGCGGCCCGGCAGCCGCCCGGCGGCGATGGCGCGGGCGACGCCGCCGTCGCCGAGTGCACCGGCAACCACGCCGCGCAGGCGCGCAGCCCCGGCAAGCGCCTCTCGCGCCGCCGTGGCTGCGGCGGCGACCGCGGCATCTGCGGCGTTCACGTCCCCCCAGCACGCCTCGACCGCCTCCTCGTGCGCGGCACGCTCTCGTGCCGCGGCCTCAGACGCGGCGACCGCCGCCTCGGCCTCCGCCACCACGGCGTCCACCGCCCGCTCCAGGGCAGCGAGATCCGCCTCCGCCGCGGCCGCCTGCTCCTGGCGGCGGGCGCGCTCCTCGAGGAGCACCTCGCGCTGGATCGCCAGCTGGTGCAGGCGCGCGGCGTGCTGCTGGGCGGCCGCGGTGGCTCGGGCGAACCCCGCCTCGGCCGCCTCGAGCTCGGCGCGTGCGCCGTCGAGGGCGTCTGCGGCGTCCGCCGCGGCGGCGCCGCGGACATCGACCTCGTGCTGCGCCGCCTCCACCAGCGCGCGCGGCGCCTCGCCGGCGCTCAGCGACGAATCGAGGGCGGCGACGTCGGCCGCGGCCGCCTCCAGCTCCTGGCTGCTCAGCGCT
>DASUWI010000034.1:0-15623 GCA_036378495.1 Candidatus Dormiibacterota bacterium | reverse complement strand
GATGTGGGCCACGCCGACTTCATCCCGGCGGTGCTCGACACCGCCGGGCTCGACGCCGCGACGCGGCTGGCGGTGGTGGAGGCGCTGCAGCGCCGCGACCTGGTTGCCGTCGAGGCGGCGCTGGACGGAACCGAGGTGGGCGAGGCCGAGCGCCGCCTGCTGCTGGCGTTCCCCGCGCTGCGCGGCGGCCGCGACCTCCTGGACACGGCGGCGCTGGACCTGCCGCACCCGCGCCCACGAGCCGTGCTCGACCAGCTCGTCCGGCTCTGGCAGCTGCTCGAGGACCACGGGGTCACGGACCTCGTTCACCTCGACCTGGGCGCCGTGCGCGACTGGGACTACTACACCGGCACGACGTTCGAGGTGTTCAGCCTCGGGTCTGGCTTTCCCCTGGGCACCGGGGGCCGCTACGACGGCCTGCTGGCGCGGTTCGGGGCCGAGCTGCCGGCAACCGGGTTCGTGCTCCACGTCGACCGCTGCCTCGACATGCTGGAGCGGCGCTCGGGCGCGTCCGCCCCGGTGTCGCTCCGCGTCGCCTGGAGCAAGGGCGCACACGGAGGGGCTCTGCGCCTTGCCGCGCAGCTGCGAGCCCGTGGCTGTGCCGCCATCGCCGACCTCGAGGCAACCCCGGGCGGCGACGTGCCCGAGAGCGCCGCGGCGCTGGTGACCAGCCGGGCGGTGCACTGGCCCGGGAGCGCGGGCGTCGAGCATGGGTCGATCGAGGACGCCGCAGCGGCGCTGGCGCCGTGAGCGGCCTGCGCCTTGCACTGCCCGCGGGCGCGCTGTTCGACGGCGCCTGCGAGCTGCTCGCCGCTGCCGGCGTGGCCCGCGTCGACGCGGAGGTCTTCGATCGCGCGCTCATGGTCGAGGACGCGGGCACCACGCTCTTCAAGACTCGGCCCACCGACGTCCCGGTGTACGTGGAGATGGGCGCCGCGGACTGCGGCATCGTGGGCAAGGACGTGCTCTGGGAGTCCTCGCGGGAGTGCTACGAGCTCGTCGACCTGCGCTTCGGCGCCTGCCGCATGGTGCTGGCGGCGCCGGAGGGCTCGCCGCTGGCCCTCGGTGACTGGACCGGCTCGCTGCGTGTCGCCACCAAGTACCCGCAGTCGGCGCGGCGGTTCTTCGCCGGGCTCGCGGTGACGGTCGAGCTCATCCGGCTGCACGGTGCGGTGGAGCTGGCCGCGGTGACCGGCCTCGCCGATGCGATCTTCGACATCACCGCCACGGGGACGACGCTGCGGGCGAACCGGCTCGTCGAGGTGGCAGAGGCCGGCTGCTCGACAGCGCGGCTCGTCGTCAACCACGCCGCGCTCAAGACCCGGAGCGACGCGGTGAACGCGCTCGCCGCCGCGCTGCGGCGGGCCACGGCATCGCTGAGCCACGAGGGCGCGGCGTGAGCGCAGCCCTGCGGCTGCTAACCGGCGATGAGCTGCGCGAGCTGCTGCGGGAGCGTGCCCAGGCGGCGCCTCCCGCGGACGAGGCGGCGGCGGTGCGCACCATCGTCGAGGACGTTCGCCTCGCCGGCGACACGGCCGTGCGCCGCTGGACGCGCGAACTCGACGGCGTGGACATCACCGCCACCCGCGTTCCCCGAGAGGCACTGGAGGCGGCGTGGGAGGCTACCCCGATCCCGCTGCGCCTCGCGCTGGACGCTGCTGCCGAGTGGCTGCGCCGCTTCCACGAGCACCAGCGCGACGAGGCGGTCCGCGGCAGCACCTCGGCCTGGCTACGTCCGGAACCGCTGCGCCGGGTGGGCTGCTACGTGCCCGGCGGCCGCGCCGCGTACCCCAGCACCGTGCTGCACTCGGTGATCCCTGCACAGGTGGCCGGCGTTGAGTCGATCGCGCTGGCCAGCCCGCCGGCCGCGGACCGGTCCGTGCACCCGCTCGTGGCGGCGGCTGCGCACCAGCTGGGTGTGGAGGAGGTGCACGCCGTGGGTGGCGCCCAGGCGGTGGCGGCGTTCGCGTTCGGCACGCAATCCATCCCGCGCGTCGACAAGATCGTGGGACCGGGCAACGTGTACGTGACGCTGGCCAAGCAGATGGTGTTCGGCCCGGTGGGCATCGACCAGATCGCCGGGCCCACGGAGATCCTGGTCATCGCCACTACCGGAGCGCACGCCGAGCTGGTGGCGCAGGACCTCGTGTCACAGCTGGAGCACGACCCGCGGGCGTGGGCCCTGTGTCTCACCGACGACTCCGTCCTGGCGGAGCGCATCGCCGATGCCTTCGCCCGTGTTGCCGCCGAGGCCGCGCGGGCGGGGATCATCGCCGCGGCTGCGGGCACGCATGCCGGAATCACGGTGTGCGACGGGCTCGCCGAGGCGGTGACGTTCGCCGAGGAGTTCGCGCCCGAACACCTTTCACTGCAGGGCGATGCGGCGGAGCGCCTCCGCGACTCCATCCGGAACGCCGGGGCAATCTTCTGCGGGACGCTCTCCCCGGTGTCGATGGGCGACTACGTGGCCGGTCCCAACCACACCCTGCCCACGGGCGGCGCCGCGCGCCACCGCGGTCCACTGGCGGTGATGGACTTCACACGCTGGCCGAGCGTGGTGCAGCTCAGCGCCGCCGAGTACGAGGAGCTGGCGCCCATCGCCGAACGTCTCGCAGAGGCCGAGGGGCTCGCCGGGCACGCCGCGGCGATCCGCGCCCGGCTGCGCGTGGCGGAGGCGGCACCGTGAGCCGCACCGCCAGCAGCGAGCGCAGCACGCGTGAGACGCGCATCAGCGCCGAGGTGCGCCTCGACGGCGACGGGCACGCGGCGATCGACCTGCCGCTGCCGTTCTTCGCGCACATGCTCGACTCGTTCATCCGCTACAGCGGCATGGACGTGACGCTGCATGGCAGCGGCGACATCGAGGTGGACTCGCACCACCTGGTCGAGGACTGCGGGCTGGTGCTGGGCTCGGCGGTGAGCGACGCGCTGGGCGAGCGCACCGGCATCCGCCGCTTCGGGGACGCGGTCGCGCCCCTCGACGAATCGCTGGTGCGCTGCGCGATCGACTACGGACGCCGCCCGGTGGTCGTGTACGAGATGGCGCCGCTGCACGGGCGGATCAACGACTTCGACGTCTCCGTGCTCGGGGAGTTCGTCAAGGGATACGCGCAGACCGCCGGCGCCACCATCCACATGGACTGCCTGCGTGGGGACAACCTGCACCACATCGCCGAGGCCGCGTTCAAGGCGCTCGGGCTGGCGACGCGGGAGGCGTTCACCGTCGTGGGGTCGCGGATCCCGTCGACCAAGGGAGTGCTGTGAGCCCGCGCATCGGGGTTTGTGACTATGGTGTCGGAAACCTGCACAGCGTGGAGCGCGCTCTGGTGCGCGCCGGCGCGGAGCCGGTGATCTCGGGTGTTCCCGCGGAGCTGGAGAGTTGCGACGGGTTGGTGCTGCCCGGCGTGGGCGCGTTCGTCGCCGCCGCGGAGCAGCTGCGGCGCACCGGGATGGATCGCTTCACCCTGGAACTCGTGCGCTCGGGACGGCCGCTGCTCGGCGTGTGCCTGGGCTACCAGCTGCTCTTCGAACACAGCGACGAGGGTGCCGGGGCCGACGGGCTCGGTCTCATCGCCGGCCAGGTGACACGCGTCGACGCGCGCGGGCTCAAGCTGCCCCAGATCGGGTGGAACCAGATCCGGCGCGTGCGCGACACGCCGCTGCTCGACGGCGTGCCGGACGGCACGTACGTGTACTTCGTCCACTCCTATGGCGCGACCCCTGACGACGAGGCGGACGCGGTGGCCGTCACCGACTACGGCGCCACCATGGTCGCCGCCGTGCAGCGAGGCGGCGTGATGGGCACCCAGTTCCACCCTGAGAAGAGCGGCGCCGCCGGGCTTCGCCTGTACTTCAACTTCGTCGCGCTCTGCGCGGCGTCGCGCGCCTCCGCGGTCGCGAGGTAGCGGATTGCTGGTCATCCCGGCGGTCGATGTCCGCGACGGACGCACCGTGCGGCTCCGTCAGGGCGACTATGGGCGCGAGATCGCGTTCGACGGCGAGCCGGCTGCGGTGGCGCGCGCGTTCATCGCCGCCGGTGCGCGGCGGCTGCACGTCGTCGACCTCGACGCGGCGCGCGGCCGTCCCGATGAGCGCAGCCGCGCCGCGGCCGCCGCCATCGTCACCGCGGCACGGGAGGTTGGCTGCGAGGTCGAGATCGGCGGCGGGGTGCGCGACGCGGCTGCGGCGAAGGCGTGGTTCGACTGCGGCGCGAGCCACGTGGTGATCGGCAGCGTCGCCGTCCGCGATCCCGCCGGCGCGCGCGCCATGTGCGAGCGCAACCCCGGGCGGGTGCTCATCGCGCTGGATGTGGGTGACGGGCGCGCGCGCATCGAGGGCTGGACGGAGCCGGGAGCCAACGCCGACTCGATTCTCGCCTCATGGAATGCGTGGGGAGCGGCGGGCGTGATCTACACCGACACCGAACGTGACGGCATGCTGACCGGCCCGGACCTCGCCGGCCTCGATCGCTGCCGCAGCATCTTCAGCGGGCCCGTCATCCTCAGTGGCGGCATGCGCGACGTCGGCGATGCCGTGCACGCGGCGGAGCATGGCGCGGCCGGTGTCGTGGTGGGCCGGGCGCTGCTCGAGGGACGCTTCGACCTGCGCCAGGCCATCGACGCCGTTGCGGTGGCGCCGTGACGCTGGCCAAGCGCGTCATCCCCTGCCTCGACGTCGACGCCGGCCGCGTCGTCAAGGGTGTGCACTTCGTCGACCTGCGCGACGCCGGCGATCCCGCGGAGCTGGCCGCGCGCTACGACGCCGACCTCGCCGACGAGGTGGTGTTCCTCGACATCACCGCGTCGAGTGACGCACGCGCCATCCTGCTCGACGCCGTGCGCCGCACCGCCGACAACGTGTTCATCCCGCTGACGGTCGGTGGTGGGGTGCGCACGCTGGAGGACATCGACATCCTGCTCCGCGCCGGAGCCGACAAGGTGTCGCTCAACACCGCGGCGCTGCTGCGTCCGGCGCTCATCGCGGAGGCGGCGGAGCGGTTCGGCCAGCAGTGTGTGGTCGTCGCGGTGGACGCGCGGCGCAAGAACGGCGCCTTCGTGGTGCACACGCACGGTGGGCGTGTCGCCACCGAGCGCGGCGCGGTGGAGTGGGCGCGCGAGGCCACCGAGCGCGGCGCCGGCGAGATCCTGCTCCCGTCGTTGGACCGCGACGGCACCGGCGCCGGCTACGCCCTCGAGCTGCCGCGAGCGGTGGCCGGCGCCGTGAGCACTCCGGTGATCGCGTCCGGTGGCGCCGGCGAGCCGGAGCACCTCCGCGCCGCGCTCGTCGACGGCGGCGCCGACGCGGCGCTGGCGGCGTCGATCTTTCATTTCGACGAGTACCCGGTGCCCGCGACCAAGCGGTACCTCGCCGATCATGGGGTGCTGGTGCGGCTGTGAGCGACGAGCCCGGTCCCGATTTCGACGGCGACCGGCTGATCACCGCGGTGGTGCAGGATGCGACGTCGGGTGAGGTGTTGATGGTGGCGCACATGAACCGCGCCGCCTGGGAGGCGACGCTCGCCACACGGCACGCCGTGTTCTTCAGCCGCTCACGGCAGCGCCTCTGGGAGAAGGGCGAGACCAGTGGCAACGTGATGCACGTGCGCGAGGTGCGCGTCGACTGCGACGGTGACTCGGTGCTGCTCACAGTCGATGCCGGCGGTCCGGCATGCCACACCGGCGAGCGCACGTGTTTCTTCCGGAGGTCGTTGTGATGCCGGCGCCGCGGCGCGTGCGCTGCGCACGGCTCGCGCTCCTCGCGCCGGTCTGCGCGCTCGCCGCCGCGGCGTGCGGTCCGGCGTCGCCGCCGGCGCTGCGCATCGGCGCGGTGTTCCCGCTCTCCGGCTCCGCGGCGGCCGCGGCGCATGACGAATACGGCGGCGCGCAGCTGGCCGCGGCCATGGTGAACGGCGAGGGCGGCGCCGGCGGCCGGCACATCGACCTTGACGTGCGCAGCGTCACCTCGGTGTCCGGGGTGCAGCAGGCGGCGGACAGCCTCCGCAGCGACGGAGTTCCTGCCGTCATCGGCGCATACTCCTCGGCGCTGTCGATTCCGCTGGCCGCCGCGGTGGCCCGCGACGGCATGGTGTACTGGGAGACGGGTGCTGTGGCCGACCAGGTGACCGGCCGGGGTTCACCGCTTGTGTTCCGCGTGGGCGCCGACGGCGCCGATCTGGGTGGCAACTCGGGCCGTTTCGTGGCGCAGCAGATCGCCCCGCGCCTCGGCGTCACGCCGTCCGCGCTCAGCGCGTTTCTCGTCACGGTGGACGACGCCTACGGTCACTCGGTGGCCGGTGGAGCGCGCACCGCGCTGGAGAGCGGCGGCGTGCGCGTCGCGGGCGAGGCGGTGTACGACCCCAACGCGCCTCAGTTCGCTCCGGTGCTCGCCGCCGTATCGGCGGCGAAGCCGCAGATCCTGGTGCTCTCGTCGCACGTCAACGACGGCATCGCGTTCCGTCGCGCGTTCCTCGCCGACCACATCTACGTGGACGCGTTCATGGGCACGACGATGGCGCAGTGCTACCCGGAATTCGGCGCGGCGCTGGGCCCTGACGCCGTCGGCGTCTTCGCCTCGGATCGCCCCGAGGCCGATTTCAACCCGGGTGCCCTGAATTCGTCGGCGCTGGCCGTCTACCGCAGCTTTGCCGCGGCCTGGACGCGGAGCACAGGCCGGGCGCCCACCGAGGAGGCGCTCGCCGGGTTCTCGTCGGCGTGGGTTCTCTTCCACGACGTGCTCACGCGCGCAGCGACGTCCGCCGGCGGGATCGCGGGCGCCGCCCGCTCGCTCGATCTGCCGCCGGGCAGCGTCCCCAACGGCGCCGGGGTGCGGTTCGGGCAGACGCCGGCCGACCTGGGCCAGAATCTGCGCGCGGCGTCGGTCATCTGGCAGTGGCAGGCGGTGCGTCACTCCGTGGTCGTGTGGCCTTCTGCGTACGCCACCGGTACCGTGACCATGGTGCCCCTGCCGGCCTGAGCGGCCGGCCACGTCTGTCTCCAACTCCGACGGATTGCGACCCGGCCGTGCACCGAGTGTCACGGCTCCGGGTTCGCCAATGCGGAGCCCAGCCGCGAGCATCGAGAAGGGTCTCCGGATGACAGCCACTGACAGCGCGGCCGTGGTCGAGAGCGAGACGCTGAGCCAGCGCGTGCATCTCGCCCGTCTCCTGGGGCGTGTCCGCTGGGGTGGCGTCGCGCTGGGAGTAATCCTGGCCTTCACGGTCACCGGACCGAGGCCGATCTTCGGCCCGGCCGGCGTGCTGGCGGCTGCCGTGGCGATGGCGCTGTACAACCTGCCTGCCGCGTTCGCCTCGCGCCTGCCCCGGCGGGCGGTCGAACCTGTGATCCTGGGCGCCCTCGCGGGTGACCTCCTGGTCGTCACGTGCTGGATGATGCTCACGGCGAACGACATCTACGCCACGACGTACGCCGCCTTCGCGCTCGTTGCCATCGAGGCGTCGACGCTGTACCGCTGGCGCGGCGCGCTGTGGTTCGGTGGCGCATTCTGCCTCGCCTGCGCGTCGTTCTACTGGTTGCGCCTCGAGGCTTTCGGGTATCAGCCGCTCGTCGCCAGCATCCTGTTCCGCACCGGCATCGTGCTGCTGGTCGCGGTTTTCGTCGGCGGCATCGCAACCGTCAGCGACCGGCGCCGGGCGCGCTACCAGATGCTGCTGCAGGCGATCAGCGACCTGGGAGAGGGCCTGATCATCACCGAGCACGGGCGCTTCGTCTATGGCAATGCCGCCTACCTGCGCATCAGCGGGTACACGGCCGAGGAGCTGCGGGCGTTGACCTCGCTCATCGAGCTGGCGCCGCCCGCGCAGCAGCAAGCCCTCCACGAAGGATTACGGCGCCGCCTCGACGGGCAGCCGTCGCAGTCGCAGTACGAGGGCCAGATGGTGCGCAAGGACGGCGTGATCATCGACGTCGAGACCGCGATGCGCCCGCTGAGCGCCGAGGGGCCGGCGCGTCTCATCGCCGTGGTGCGCGACATCACCGAGCGCAAGCGGGTCCATGCCGAGCTGCGCGACAGCGAGCAGCGCGCGTTCGCTGTCGCCCGCCAGGACTCGCTCACCGGCATTCCCAACCGTCGCGCCTGGGACGAGGAGCTGCCGCGGGCCATGGCCCGGGCGCGCCGCCAGGGTGCACCGCTGAGCGTGGCCATGCTCGACCTCGACAACTTCAAGACGTACAACGACGACTGGGGACACGGCCGCGGCGACGAGCTGCTGCGCGAGGTGACCGCGAGCTGGGGCGCACCACTGCGCGAGGTCGACCTGCTGGCCCGGTACGGCGGGGACGAGTTCGCGGTGATGCTGCCGGGCTCGTCGGTCGAGGCGGGCCGCCTGGTGGTCGAACGGCTTCGCGAGGCCTCATCGGGGCTGATCGAGTTCTCGGCGGGGATCGCGGCGTGGGACGGGGTCGAGAGCGCCGAGTCGCTGATGGCACGGGCGGATGCCGCGCTCTACAACAGCAAACGCAGCGGCCCCGGACGCGTGGCCGCGGTCGCCACCGCCGATGAGCGCGTGCAGGGCTGGCCGTACCTGATCCCCCGCCTGCTGGCGACGCGTGCGCTCGCCGCCGTGTATCAGCCCATCCGGCGCCTGGACACGTCCGAGCTCGAGGGGTACGAGGCCCTGGCGCGGCCGACAGGCTTCGGGGAGCGGTCGAGCGTGGAGGACCTCTTCGATGCGGCCAAGCGCCTCGGCTATGCCCGCGACCTCGACTGGCTGTGCCGCCGTGTCGCGGTGCACGGCGCCGGCTCGCTCCCTCGCGGCGCGCTGCTGTTCGTCAACGTGTCGGTGCACGCCCTGCTCGATCCCCTGCACGACGTTGACCAGATGGTGCTGCTGATGCGCTGGGCGCGGCGTGCGCCGGAGAGCGTGATCTTCGAGATCAGCGAGCGCGATCCGATCTCCAATCTGGAACGGCTGCGGCGTGTGCTCACGGCATACCGGACGGAGGGCTTCCGCTTCGCGCTCGACGACGTTGGCGAGGGGCACTCGACGCTCGAGGTGCTGACCTGCGCCAATCCGGAGTACATCAAGGTGGCGCGCAGCCTGGCGTGCAGCGTCGATGCGCCCGGGCCGCGGGCCACGGTGCAGGCGCTCGTCACCTTCGCCGCCTCCAGCGGCGCCCGGCTGGTGGCGGAAGGCCTGGAGACGGACCGGCAGATTGCGGCCGTCCTCGACCTCGGCATCGTGCTCGGCCAGGGCTACGGCATCGCGCCGCCGCGACCTGCTGAGCAGCTGGGCTACGTTTCCGTGGCCTGAGCGCGTGGCGGCGTGTCGCGGCCGGAACTCGCCATCGTGCGTCGCCCGGTTGGTTCCGCACTGCGTGGGAATACTCACGACGTGGAGAAGGCCACGTTCGCCGCGGGGTGCTTCTGGGGCGTCGAATCGGTGTTCGAGCAGGTGCCGGGGGTGGCCGCAACTCGCGTCGGCTACACCGGCGGTCACACCGAGCATCCGACATACGACCAGGTGTGCTCGCATCGCACGGGTCACGCGGAGGCGGTGGAGGTCACGTACGACCCATCACAGGTGAGCTACGACGAGCTGCTGCGCGTGTTCTGGCTGAACCACAACCCCACCCAGCGCAACAGGCAGGGATGGGACTTCGGCGACAACTACCGGTCTGCGATCTTCACGCACTCCGAGGGACAGGCGGTGGCAGCGCAGCGGTCGAAAGAAGCACTCGAGGCCGAGCGCCGGTATCGCAGGCGGATCGTCACCCAGATCGAGCCCGCGGGGCGGTTCTGGGAAGCCGAGGACCACCACCAGAAGTACTACTCGCGCCGGGGCGTCGCAGCGGACTGCACGCTCGCCTGACACGGCGCGCGGCGCTAGGAGGGGCTCGTCGTGCTGGTGGGTTTCGTGCTCGTCAGGCCGCTTGCGTACTTGTCGCCGAGCTTCGAGAGGCTTGTGATCAGCAGCGACGGCGTGGCGCCGAAGATGGCGGTGACGATGAGCGTGACCGGGTGGCCGGTAACGTCGAACACGTTGTTGAAATCGGTCGGGATAGCCGCTGTGCCCCCCGCCGCAGCGCCGGAGAGCGCGTTGGCTGCGCCCGACAGATACACGAGCAGCACGCCTGCAACACCGGCGAGCCCGCTGAGCACGGCAGTGGCCAAGAGACGCGCGGTGGCCAGCCCGAAGTCGTCGTCAGCACTGTTGAGCGTCGACATGCCGTTGAGCGCGGCGACGACACCGACGATGGCGGCGACGAGGAAGAGCGCAGCTCCCGACGCGACCTTCGCGCGCTGGTCGGCGGTGCTGCTTGCGGTGCCGACGATCGTCAGCAGATAGGAGAGGCTGCCGGCAAGGGCGACGGCGTCGAGCGTCTTCTGGCGCAGCCGGGCAAGGCTCTCGCGGCTCGTGTCGCGATAGTCGTTGACCGCTCCGCGCACCCGTTTGACCGTGCTCCTGGCCGCGCCGATGTCGGTGGAAGCCGTTGCCGTCGTAAGCGTCTTGATGGCGTCGTTGAGGTCGGCGAGCAGCGCGTCGCGGCTGTCGATGCTCGAGCCGCCGAGCCGCATCTTGTCGATCTGGGCGCTGTCCAGAAGCTGCGTCGCGTTCGCACCGTCCATGGCCGCAACCTCGATCTCCGACAGCGAGCGGCTCACGCTCACGTACCCGTCGCCGCTCATCCATTGCGGTCCCACGCCTGCGTCGAGCGGCTCGAGGGCGTCCTGGAGGCGGGCTGTCAACGCCGGGTTCGACGCGGCGCTGGCCCCGATGTCTTTGGACCAATCCGTGAGCGTCCGGCACCGCGCGCGGTTCCATGTGGCGCGGGCCCCCACAGCCACCAATGCGGCGGCAACGACCACCCCCGCTCCGGCGACGAGCCCGACGAGTGGAGCCACTCCGGCCACATTCGCTGCCAGCCACACTGCAAGCGACATTGCCACCGCCAACCACGCACCGAGCGGCGCGTAGATGCGCGCGCCGGCGATGAACGACGGCAGCTGGTTCTGCCACGCGGCGTCGGCGTCCCTCGGCATCGACCATGGCCCCCGTGCGCGACTCTCTCGGCCGGAGATGTGACCCCGGCCGGCGAAGAGGCTCGGGCACCGCCCTTGCCGATCGCAGCGGCCAGGATACTCTGCGAAGCGGCAATGTGCTTACGGCATCGGTGGTCACGCCCGGGCGCGGCGCGTGATAGTTGACCGCGTGGGTACACTCGATTCGGCAAGGCGCAGAGGAGAGGATGATGCAGAAGGTCGAGCTGACCGACAGCGAGTGGAAGGAGAAGCTGACGCCCGAGCAGTACAAGGTGCTGCGCAAGGCGGGGACCGAGCCGCCGTTCACCGGGCAGTACGTGCACGTCAAGGACAACGGCGTGTATGCGTGCGCCGGGTGTGGCGCGGAGCTCTTCCGCTCCGACACCAAGTACGACTCCGGCACTGGTTGGCCGAGCTTCTGGGAGCCGATCACCCCGGACGCGGTCGCGTACCATCGCGACTGGAGCATGCTCGTGCCCCGCATCGAAGTGCGATGTGCGGCCTGCGGCGGTCATCTCGGTCACGTGTTCGATGACGGACCGGAGCCCAGCGGGAAGCGGTTCTGCATGAACTCCTGCGCGCTGTCGCTGGAGAAGGACTCCGCGGCTCAGGCCTGACCGCTCAGTCGAGCACGATCAGCGCCACTTGATCGAGCAGCCGATCGACGGGTGCTGCTCGCTCGCCGCAGGGCGACCCGCGAGCACATCGTCGAGCGCCGCGCGGAGCTCGCGGCCGTCGGCGCGATCGCCGGAGCGCGGCCGGGTCGCGTCGAGCCGGCCGCGATACGCGAGGCGCAGGTCGCCGTCGAACAGGAATGAGTCCGGCGTGCACATGGCGTCGTACGCGTGCGCGACGTTCTGCGACTCGTCGTAGAGCACGGGGAACGTCCAGCCGGCCTCACGAACCAGCTCGGCGAGGCTCGCCGGCGAGTCGTCGGGATACCTGCTCGCGTCGTTGCTGCTGATGCCGGCGATGCCGACGCGGTCGCCGTAGTCCCGGCCGATCGCCGCGAGCGCCGGCTTCACGTGCTGCACGTATGGGCAATGCCGGCAGAGGAAGACGACGAGCAGCGGGCGGCCGGCCGCGACTGCGTCGCGCGACACTGTCTCACCGGTGGAGACGTCCGGCAGCGCGAAGTCGGGCGCCGCCGTGCCGAGGGGGGTTGCAACGGATTCGGTGGCCATGCAGCCATCTATAGCAGGTGGGGCCGAATCGACGAACGCGGGAAGGGGAAACCCTGACGCAGCTCCCTGGCCAGCCCCGTGGTGAGCCGGCGCCCGCTGCGCCACCGTCCGAGGTGACAACACGCATCTCGGAGAGGAGGTCAAGAGATACGTGTTGTCAAGACTCCGCGGCACCAACGACGGTGGGGTCCCGCCTCGTATGCGGCAACGAGCCCCACGTTCGGCCCGCTGAGTCGTTGCATGACGTTGCTTGCTCACCGACGATGGGATCGGAATCGTGCGAACCTTATCCGGAAGGCTTGTTTCCGCCACCGAGATGGTGATGCTGCCTTGTGGACGTCTAACCCGATCCTGTCCCCAAGATGTCCCGACGCTTCTGAGCTAACGCGTCCACATCTTGCGCAGCAGCGTGAGTGCCGAGGTCGTTGTTGCCGTCAACCCGTGCCCCTCCCGAGCGGGAGTGGATGAACCTCGGCTGCGCCGCCGTCGCATGGATTACGCTTCCGCCGACGAGTGCGTACCCGTCCAGCGCGCTGCCGACGCCGAGAGTTGTGCGGGAACCGTGTCCGCCTTGACGAGGAACTCGAGGGCGCCCAGGCTCACGCCCTGGCTGCGAAGATCGGGTTCGTCAAAGTTCGTGACAATGACGACGGGAATGGGAGCGGTCGCGGGATCGGCGCGGATGCGCCGCAACACGTCCAGCCCGCTCATGGTTGGAAGTCGCAGGTCCAAGAAGATCAGGTCTGGCGTCGTCGCCTTCGCACGAACGAGACCCTCCTCGCCGTCGCCCGCGACATCGACTATGTATCCGTCGTTGGCGAGACGGAAGCGATAGAGCTCCGCGATCCCCTCGTCGTCTTCGATGAGCAGAATCCGCACCTGTTCGTCCACGTCAGTCCTCCTCAGATGCTGAGTCATGCCTTATCCGACGGGGACCGTGGACGCGATTTCGGAGGGCAGGCCCGCAACGGCGTCACTCGCGTCCGACAGAGGGCGGCGTGGCAGCCGCAGTGTGAACGTGCTCCCTCTGCCGACGTTCGATCGCACCGTGACATCGCCTCCTTGCTCCCGCGCCAGCTCGCGCGAGAGGTAGAGCCCGAGCCCGGCTCCGTCGATGGCGCGCAGCTCCGCCTCGTCGCCGCGGCTGAAGGGTTTGAACAGGCGGGAGATCGTCTCGGCGGAGATACCGATTCCCTGGTCGCTGACGTCAACCTCAACGCAGTCAGGCTGCGCCCGTACCGACACCACGACTTTGCCACCAGCTGGTGAATACTTGATCGCGTTGGAAAGGAGATTGCCGATGATGGTCTCGACATGGCGGGGGTCGGCCATCGCCGTCGCCGGCCGCGGCGCTCGAACACTGATTTGTTGAGAACGCGCGCTCGTCTGCGACATCGAGTCGACCACAGAGCGAGCGACCTCGTCGATGCGCGTCTCGGAGGTAACTGTCGCCATGTCCGAGTCCTCGAGACGCGCCGCGGTCAGCATCTGATCCACCAGATCTTTGATGCGGCGCACCTGCGTGTCCATCCTCAGCGCCGTCTCGCCCACACTTGGCTTCAGTTCCCCAAGGGTGCCGTCGGTCATCATCGACAGGTATCCGCGAAGGATGGTGATCGGGCTGCGCAGCTCGTGGGACGCAAGCTTCAGGAAGTTCGATTTCTGGCGTTCGAGCTCCGCCATGCGGCGTGAGTACACCTCCAAGCGTTCGAGCTCGGTCGCCTGCAGTTCGCTGACGCGCCGCTCCGCCACATGGCTCTGCCAGACGAGCGCCGAGGCTCGAGCTGAGAGCCTCATGATCCATTCGTCCTGTTCGCCAAACCCCGTGGCGGAGTCGTATGCGACCAGGATGCCCAGCGGCCCCTCGGACGTGCGCCAGGGCACCGCGAGAAAGTTGTACGTGTCTGCTGCGATGGGGCTCAGCGCGAAGTCCGTGTTTTTGCTGCCGCGTTCGTACCGCAGCGATTCGCCCCCGTAGAGCACACGGCGGAGCCCACCGCGGAGGGCGGCGGCCATCGGAATGCTCATGGCCGCAAGCTGCAGGGGCGTAAAGCCATATGCATCTGGCTGCGCGGAGAGGTGGTCGCCGTGCACGACCCAGTAGGCTGCGGCGCGAGCTCCGGCGAGTCCGGCGACGCTGCTGCTCATCCTGCCAAAGAAGTCCGGCAGGCAATCGATGATCGCCGCGTGCTCAGAGATCAGGGTCAGCGCGTCGAGCCCACGACGCTGCGCCGCATTGACGCCTTCGAGCAACCGTGCGTTGCGCAGTGCAAGGACGGCCAGGTTTCCGATGCGGCCGAGGTGATCGAGATCGCCGGCGCGGAACGGATGATCCAGCCTGCGGCTCAGGATCAGCAGCGCGCCGACATCGGCGCCGAGCTTCAGCGGCACCACTGCGGTGTGCTTGATCCCGCGTAGCGCGTCGCCGAGCTCGGGGTGCGTGCGGCCCTGCTCGGCAAAGCCCCCGCCCGTGACGGTTTTGCCGGTGGCGATGGCTTGGCGGAGCAGCGGCTGATCTGCGGCGTAGGTCAGCGGATACTCGCGCCCGACGAACTGCGGCTGCCCCCCCTGTTCGCAGCTGTCCTCGACGCGGAAGACCCCCTGGTCGATGCTTGTCAACGTGCAACGATCCGCGCCCGTCTGGTCGAGGCCGAGCTGAACGAGGCGCGACCTGATCTCGTTGGGGTCGGTGACCGCGAGGAGGTCAACCGCGGTGCTCGTCACTCGCAACTCGGACGCTCCGCCCAATGTCATGGTCCGGGTCTCTCGTGGATCGCGCCGAGGCATTGTCATGTCGCCCACCTGGAGCAGAGCCGCCAGCGATGGTCAGTGGCGCGGCCAGTTTGTGTATCTGCGAAGGGAATCAAGGCTGACGCCGCCATATCACTCAAGGTGATACATAGACTATCAGAAAAGCCGGGGTTGCAAAAGGTCAACCCGTTCACGCTGGGTGACGTGCGAGACCTGTCGATTGAGGCGTTTGAATCGGTTATCAGCTGGCCGCCGCGCTGCGCCCAGAAGCGCGGAGAGTCCGGGCTCGCCGCCGGCCGTGGTGGCGATGCGCCGAAGAACGCGATGCAAGCGCCTCACAGTGAGTTGTCCGCGTACGTGCCGTGGTCGACGTGCTCGCCCGATCGGGGCGGGGCTGCTAGACGTTCGATACACCCGCGGCGCTGTCGACCATGACAGCGCCGCGGGCAGCGAAGGGAGTTGGGCGCGATCCATCGTCCGAGCGCGGACGCCCTGAGGTCATGAGCGTCAAAACGAAGAGAGCGCGTCGGGCGGGGCCTGCTCGGCGGCGGGCCGGCTGAGTCCAACGATCCGGCGCGGAGCATTTATTGTGGCGACCGCGCGTCCGCCGCCCTCCACGGCTGCGAGGAATCCCAGCAGGACGGTGGCCAGTACCAGGCCCAGAAACAGGAGCAATGCCAGCACGAGGTT
>DASUWI010000033.1:0-5832 GCA_036378495.1 Candidatus Dormiibacterota bacterium | reverse complement strand
CGCAGACCCCCCATGCGGGGGGACACCCCCCGCACTGCTCATGACGGCGCTCCCGCGGTCTCGGCCGTCCGCTCGCGCAACAGCATGGTGAGCTCGCGGCGCACAGCCTCGCCGATGTCGTGCGTCCCCAGGCTGCCGCCGAGGTCGGCGCCGAGCAGGTCCTCGTTGATGCAGTCGTCCACCGCGGTCTCGACCGCGGCCGCCAGGTCCTCGCGGTGCAGCGAGTGTCGGAGCAGCAGCGCCGCCGACAGGATCGCCGCGTAGGGATCGGCGATCCCCTTGCCTGCGATGTTCGGCGCGCTGCCGTGGATCGGCTCGTAGAGCGCGGCGCGACCGCTGCCCAGGCTCGCCGAAGGCAGCAGCCCCAGCGACCCGGCGAGCACCGACGCCTCGTCGCTGAGGATGTCCCCGAACAGGTTCTCGGTGACCACGACGTCGACGGCCGCGGGGGCGCGCACCAGGTCCATGGCGAAGGAATCGACGAGGCGGTGCTCGAGCGCCACCTCGGGATATTCCGATGCCAGCCCGGTGACGACGTCACGCCACAGCTGGCTCGTGATCAGCACGTTGGCCTTGTCAACGGAGATCAGGTGGCACTTGCGTCGGCGTGCCAGCTCGAACGCCACTCGAGCCACGCGCTCGATCTCGGCCGTCGTGTACACCGTGCTGTCGCGGGCGATCTCCTCGCCGGCGGGGCCGTGCCGCTCGCGCGGCTCACCGAAGTACGCGCCGCCCGTCAGCTCGCGCACGATGACCATGTCGGTGCCACGCACGAGATCCGGCCTCACCGGGGAGCGGTCCGCGAGGCGGTGGTGCACGCGCACGGGGCGCAGGTTGGCGAACACATCCATGTGGCGTCGCAGGCGCAGGAGCCCGGACTCGACGCGCTGCGCCCCACGGAGGTGGTCCCAGCGGGGACCGCCCACCGCACCGAGGAGCACGGCGTCGGCGTCGACGCATGCCTGCATGGTCGCGTCGGGCAGCGGCGTGCCCTGCTCGTCGACGGCGCGGCCGCCCATGAGCATCTCGCACGTCTGCAGCTCGACGCCGCCGCTCTCGCAGGCCAGCTGGAGCACGGAGACGGCCTCGGCAGTCACCTCCGGGCCGACGCCGTCGCCGGGCAGCACGACGACGGTCGCTGTCACGAGGACACGGCCTCGCGCGCGACGCTGGGCATCCAGCGCGGCCGCGTCTGCTCGTACGCGCCGATGGCGTCCGCGTGCTGCAGCGTCAGCGCGATGTCGTCCAGGCCCTCGAGCAGCATGCGGCGCTCGAACTCGTCCATGGTGAAGCTGAACCGAAGGTCGCCGGCGCTGACGGTCTGTGCCTCGAGATCGACGGTCGCGACAACGCCGGGCGCCTCCTGCGCCAGGTCGAGCAGCCGGCGAACGTCGTCCTCCGGAAGCAGCACGGGGAGCAGCCCGCTCTTCAGCGCGTTGTTGCGAAAGATGTCGGCGAAGGACGGCGCGATGACGGCGCGAAACCCGTAGTCGTTGAGCGCCCATACGGCATGCTCGCGTGACGATCCGCAGGCGAAGTTGCGCCCCGCGACGAGCACGGAGCCTCCGCGGTACGCCGCCTGGTTGAGCACGAAGTCCTCGCGTGGTGTGCCGTCGGGCGCGGCCCGCCAGTCGTGGAAAAGGAAGTCTCCATAGCCGGTGCGCTCGATGCGCTTGAGGAACTGCTTGGGGATGATCTGATCGGTGTCGACGTCGGAACGGTCGAGCGGCACCAGCGTCCCGGCATCGCGGCGGAAGGGCCTCATGCCGTTTGCTCGCGCAGCGCGAGGCTGCGCACGTCGACGAAGTGGCCCTCGATCGCCGCTGCCGCGGCCATCACCGGCGACACCAGGTGCGTTCGCCCGCCGCGGCCCTGGCGGCCTTCGAAGTTGCGGTTGCTGGTGCTGGCGCAGCGCTGGCCGGGCTGCAGGATGTCGGGATTCATGCCCAGGCACATCGAGCAGCCGGTGTTGCGCCACTCCGCGCCCGCCGCGGTGAACACGCGGTCGAGCCCCTCGGCCTCGGCCTGCCTCTTCACCTGTGCGGAGCCGGGGACCACCAGCGCGCGCACCCCGGGATGCACCCGTCGGCCGTCGAGCACCGCCGCCGCCGCGCGCAGGTCGTCGATGCGACCGTTGGTGCAGGAGCCGATGAACACCGCATCGATGGCCACATCCTCGATGGCCGTGCCGGCGGTGAGCGCCATGTACTGGAGCGCCCGCCGCGCCGACTCGCGCTGCGCAGGGTCGTCGAAGCCCTCGGGATCCGGGATCGTGCCGGTCACCGGCACCGACTGCGCTGGGGTGGTTCCCCAGGTGACGGTGGGCTCCAGCGAGGCCGCGTCGATGGTGACGCTTCTGTCATAAACAGCGCCGGGCTCGGTGGCCATGCCGCGCCAGGCCGCGACCGCCGCGTCCCAGTCGCCGCCGCGCGGCGCGAAGCGGCGCCCGTCGAGATACGCGAACGTGGTGCCGTCCGGGGCCACCATGCCGGCGCGTCCGCCACCCTCGATGGTGAGGTTGCACAGGGTCATGCGCTGCTCCATCGAGAAGCCGCGCACCGTGTCGCCGGTGTACTCGACCACGTGCCCGGCGGCGCCCGCCGTGCCGATGGTGCGCAGCACCCCGAGCGCCGCGTCCTTGGCGGTGACGCCGTACGGCAGGGAGCCGGTCAGCCGCACCTCCATCGTCCGCGGGCGGAACTGACGCAGGCACTGCGTGGCCAGCACGTGCTCCACCTCGGAGGTGCCGATGCCCAGCGCGAACGCGCCGAAGGCGCCGTGGGTGGCCGTGTGGGAGTCGCCGCACACGATGGTCGTCCCCGGCAGCGTGAGACCCAGCTCGGGTCCGATGACATGCACGATCCCCTGCCAGCGATGGCCCATCCCAAAGCAGGCGATGCCCGCCTCGGCGCAGTTGCTCTCCAGCGCGGCCATCTGGGCGCGGCTGATCTCATCCGCCTTGCCGTCGGTCGTGGTCGGCACGTTGTGGTCCATCGTGGCCACAACCTGTGCGGGGCGGCGCACGCTGCGGCCCTCCAGGCGCAGCCCCTCGAACGCCTGCGGCGAGGTGACCTCGTGCACCAGGTGCAGGTCGATGTAGAGCAGCGCCGGCTCGCCGGGCTCCTCGACGACGACGTGGGCGTCCCAGATCTTGTCGAACAGCGTCCGCGGCGTCACGACGCGACGGGGCGCTGGGCGAGCGGTGCTTCGGTGTCCACCTCAGGGTGCAGACGCTGGCTTCCCGCGTCCGCTGCGAGCCGGTTGAGGGCATGCACGTACGCCTTGGCCGCGGCCACCAGGATGTCGGTGTCGGCGCCGTGGCCCAGCGCGCGGGTGCCGTCGCGGCGCAGGCGCACCGACACCTCACCCACGGCGTCGATCCCGCCGCTGACGGCCTGGATGGCGAACTCCTCGAGCTCGCCCCTCACCTGCGCAAGCGAGTCGATGGCCCGGTACGCGGCGTCCACGGGCCCGTCGCCGAGTGCCACGCTCTCCCGGCTGACGCCGTCGGAGAAGAGCATGCGCACCGTGGCGGTGGGCCGCAGGTTCGTGCCACAGCTGACCTGAAGGTGCTCGAGACGGAAGTTCTCCTCGGCCACGGTGCGCTCGTCTGCGAGGATTGCCTCGAGATCGCGATCGGTCACCTCGCGCTTGCGGTCGGCGAGCTCCTTGAAACGCACGAATGCGCGTTTGAGCTCCTCCTCGTCGAGGCTGTAACCCATCTGTGCCAGGCGCTCCCGCAGCGCATGGCGGCCGCTGAGCTTGCCCAGCACCAGGCTGGAGCCGGCGCCGACCGCCTCCGCCTCCATGATCTCGAACGTCCGCGGATCCTTGAGCACACCGTCCTGGTGGATGCCGCTGTGATGCGCGAAGGCGTTGGCCCCGACCACGGCCTTGTTCGGCTGCACCAGCATGCCGGTGAGCTGTGACACGAGGCGCGACGTGCGGTAGAGCTGCGCGTGGTCGAGCTGCGTGCGCACGCCGAACACTTCGGGATGCAGCTGCGTCGCCATCGCCACCTCCTCGAGCGCTGCGTTGCCGGCGCGCTCGCCGATGCCGTTCACGCAGGTCTCCACCTGGCGGGCACCGGCCCGCACGCTGGCCAGCGAGTTGGCCGTGGCCAGGCCGAGGTCGTTGTGACAGTGCACGGAGAGAACGACATCGTGCAGCGACGGCACGCGCTCGTACATCCAGGCGAGCAGCGCGCGCCACTCGTCAGGGGTGGCATAGCCCACGGTGTCGGGCAGGTTGATCGTGGTGGCGCCGGCCTCGATGGTGGCGGCCACCACGTCGGCGAGGTACTCCGGCTCGGTGCGGCTCGCATCCATCGGCGAGAACTCGATGTCCTCCTGGAAGGACTTGGCCAGCCGCGTCATCGACACGGCGCGGTCGAAGACCTGCTGCTGCGTCATGCGCAGCTGCCCCTCGCGGTGGATCGGCGACGTGCCGATGAACACGTGGATGCGGGCGCGCTTCGCCGGCACGAGCGCCTCGGCGCAGCGACGCACGTCCTGCTCGAAGCAGCGCGCCAGCCCGGCGATGACGGGTCCCTCGACCTGCTCGGCGATGGCGCGCACCGCCGCGAAGTCGCCCGGCGAGCTGTAGGGGAAGCCCGCCTCGATGATGTCGACGTTGACCCGTGCCAGCTGATGCGCGATCTGCAGCTTGTCGTCCGCGCTGAGCGCAACCCCGGGCGACTGCTCACCATCGCGCAACGTCGTATCGAGAATGCGGAGGTGCCCCGTCTCAGCGCTCATGACGGCTTCTCCTCGGGCGGTCGCGCGACGGGTGACGCAGCGGGGGGCAGCGCCGCGGAAGGAGCGGCAGCGACTGAGCGGGGAGGGGACCCCGCAGCGGCAGGACCCGCCGCCGCACGCGCGGACGAAGGAACCGTCTTCGCGCCGAGCCAGGACATCTTCGCGCGCAGCTCGGCGCCCACCTGCTCGATCGGCTGCGTCTGCTCCTCGTCGCGCCACTCGACGAAGTTGGGGCGGCCGTCTGCGTTCTCCGCGATCCAGCGCTCGGCGAACGACCCATCCTGGATGTCGCTGAGCAGCGAGCGCATGGTCGCGCGCACCCGCCCGTCGACCACCTTGGGGCCGCTCGTGTAGTCGCCGTACTCCGCGGTGTCGCTCACCGAGTAGCGCATGTACGAGAGGCCGCCCTGGTAGATGAGGTCGACGATCAGCTTGAGCTCGTGCATCACCTCGAAGTACGCCAGCTCCGGTTGATACCCGGCATCGACAAGGGTGTCGAACCCGGCCTTGATCAGCGACGACACGCCGCCGCAGAGCACCGCCTGCTCACCGAAGAGGTCGGTCTCGGTCTCCTCGGCGAACGTCGTCTCCAGGACTCCCGCGCGCGTGCCGCCGATGCCGCGAGCGTACGCCAGCGTGCGCGCCCGGGCGGTGCCCGTGGCGTCCTGGTGCACCGCGAACAGGCAGGGCACGCCCTGGCCTGCAACAAACGTGCTGCGCACCAGATGGCCCGGACCCTTGGGCGCCACCATGCTGACGTCGACGCCCTCGGGCGGGTTGATCAACCCGTACCTGATGTTGAAGCCGTGGGCAAACATGAGCATGTTGCCCGGCTTCAGGCCGGGAGCGATCGCCTGGTCGTAGAGCGCGCGCTGCCCGGTGTCGGGGGTGAGCACCATGATCACGTCGGCCTCGGCGCACGCGTCGGCCGGTGTGAGCACGCGCAGGCCCTCGTCACGAGCGGCGGCGCGGCTGCCACTCGTCTCGAGCAGGCCGACGCGCACGTCGTGGCCGCTGTCTCGCAGGTTGAGCGCGTGCGCGTGTCCCTGCGATCCGTATCCCAGCACGGCGATGC
>DASUWI010000032.1:0-2102 GCA_036378495.1 Candidatus Dormiibacterota bacterium | reverse complement strand
TGGGGTGGGCGCCGCCGCAGCAGTTCGAGCGGTTCGGCACCGGTCAGGTTCGCGGTGACGGCTTCGTGCTGGAGGTGGTGCGCGCCCGCGCCGAGCGCTACGACCCCGACTCGCGCAAGCCCGACGTGCGCCCCGGAACGCTCGAGGAGGACGTCTGGCGTCGCGACTTCACGGTCAACACGCTCTGTCAGACGCTGACCGGGCGCCTGCTCGACATCACCGGCCGCGGCGTCGCCGATCTGCGCGCGGGCGTGCTGCGCACGCCGCTCGACGCATCGGACACCTTCTCCGAGGATCCGCTGCGCATGTTCCGCGCCGCGCGCTTCGTCGCGCAGCTGGGCTTTGTGCTGGCGCCCGGCGTGCTCGAGGCGATGCGGATGAACGCGGAGAGGATCGCTGTGGTCAGCATCGAGCGGATCACGGTCGAGCTGCGACGGCTGCTAACGTCGCCGCACGCACGCGCCGGATTCGACGTGCTCGCCGACTCCGGTCTGCTCGAGCGCGTGCTGCCGGAGATCGCCGCGATGCGCGGCGTGGAGCAGGGCGGCTTCCACCTGTTCGACGTGTACGAACACACGATGCGCGCCGTCGAGCTCACCGCACCGGACGTGATCACTCGCACGGCTGTGCTGTTGCATGACGTGGGCAAGCCACCGACGCACGCGGTCGCGCCCGACGGCCGCCACACGTTCTACGACCACCCGCAGACGGGCGCGCACATGGCACGGGACATCCTGACTCGGCTGCGTTTCAGCAACGACGAGACCGCCACTGTGGCGGCGCTGGTGCGCCTGCACCTGCGCCCGATCCAGTATCAGCCGGACACCTTCAGTGACACCGCCGTTCGCCGGATCATCCGCGACTCCGGCGATCTGCGCTCACGCATGCTCGAGGTTGCGCGCGCCGACACGCGCGCGTCCTCCTTTCCCACGACCGACGTGATCGACGAGCTCGAGGCGCGGATGGCGCGTCTCGATGCCAGCGAGGAGTTCTCGCGTCTGCGCGACCCGCTCGACGGCAACGAGCTGGTGGCGATGGCGCAGCGCCCCCCGGGGCCCTGGGTGGGCGACGTCAAGCGCCGCCTGGAGGAGGCGGTGCTCGACGGCGAGCTGCCGCCCGGCGACTCCGACGCGGCGCGCGCCTGGCTGCGCGCGCACCCCGAGGTGTTGGACGGGGAGTGACGGTTGGTACACCGCCGCGGCGCGGAGGCCGACGTACAATCGGCGCGCGATGGGGCGACGACTGCGCTGGGCCAAGATGCTGCTCTTCGATCTGCCGCGGCAGCTTCGCCTCGCATACTGCCTGTTCCGTGACGACCGCGTGCCCATGTACGTGAAGGGTGCGTTTGCTGCGGCGCTCGGCGTGATCGCGCTGCCGATGGTCGACCTCCCGGCATCGGTTCCGTTCGTCGGTGAGCTCGACACCGTGGCGCTGACCCTGCTCGCGGTGCGCCTGTTCATCGCCGCCTGTCCGCGATATGTCGTCGCCGAACAGGAGCGGCTGATAATGGAGCGGCACAGCCGCTTCGACGAGGACGTGCGCCGCGGCGAGCGCATCGCGCTGATGATCTATCGCCGGCTCCGTGCCGAGGACCGGCACGAATACAACGGAACAGCACCGGGGCCGGTAGCCACCGGCCCCGCAACCATGTCTGCAGGAAGTATGTCGCAGTGAAAGTCTTGTTTGTGAAAGAGGTGGCGGGAACTGCCCGGCCTGGGGATGTGCGAGAGGTCGCACCGGGGTATGCGCGCAACTTCCTGTTCCCCAAGCACCTCGCGGTCGTGGCCGATGACCGTGTCGTCGACCAGATCCGGAAGCGCGAGGAGGCGGCCCGGCGCCGCGCCGAGCAGGAGCTGAACGAGGCTCGCGACGCCGCGGCGCGGATGCGCAAGCTGACGGTGACCATCTACGCCAAGACCGGCGAGGGCGGCCGGCTCTTCGGATCTGTGACCAACACGGACGTGGCGCAGCAGCTCAAGCGCGAGGCGGGGATCGACATCGACAAGCGGAAGATCGAGATCGAGACGCCGATCAAGTCGCTCGGCCCGCACGAGGTCTCGGTGGAGCTCCACCCGGAGGTCACAGAGACTCTCAGAGTCGTC
>DASUWI010000031.1:0-46246 GCA_036378495.1 Candidatus Dormiibacterota bacterium | reverse complement strand
GCGGTACCTGCGCTACTACGACAGCGACCGCGCTCACACCGGCCGCTACACTCGCGGCCGAACCCCAGAGCAAGTCTTAGGCAAGGTGAAAATGTGGACGCGTTAGCTCAAATGCGTCGGCACATCTCGGAGGCAGGACAGGCTAGCCGTCCAGCTCGAGATCCGCCGAGAGGCGCGACTCAATGGCCTGGCGGAGTCGCGTGGCCACGGACGGCACCTCGCGCACCAGGTCCTGGAACCGGTTCGCGGTCATCACCGCGGCGCGCACCGGAGAGGTCGTGATCACCGTTGCGGTGCGTCGCCGGTCGTCAGCCAAAAGCGCGATCTCACCGAGGAAGTCGCCGGCCCCAAGGTTGCGCACGTGCACGCCGCCGCGAGTAACGTGGGCCGTTCCGCTCACGATCACGATGAACTCGTCGGCGACTCGCCCCTCCTCCATCAGCGTCGTCCCTGCCGGCATGTCGACGAGGTCCGTCCACCGCCCCAGCGAACCGCGCTCCGCCTCGGTCAGCGAGCTGAAGAGCGCAATCGATGCGAGCTCCTGCGCATCGCCGCCCGGCCTTGGATCACGCACGCCGGCGGCACGGTGCACAGGTGACGCGGGCGCCGCGCCGGGGGCGTCCTCGCGAAGCTCGCGGATCAGGCTGTCGACCACATCGCTGAGCGACCCGCCGCCCGCGACGATCTCGCGCTGGCGCACGGTGCTGGGCCCCCGGCGCAGGATGTCCGTCGTGGCTTGCAGCTCCTCGCTGCAGTGCAGCCGCGCCGCCACCGGCGTCAGGTCCTCGATCAGCTCCTCGACCGCCGTGCGCAGCGGCACCGTGGTGCCCTGCTCGTCCACGATGATCGACGCGTCGAGGCCGAAGCGCGCGGCTCGCCACTTGTTCTCGCGCACCAGCCAGGAGCGCGGCACCGGCAGCGAGTACCCGCGGTCGAGCTGCGTGTCGAACTGGTGCACCAGGCACTGGGTCAGGGCTGCCACGATGCTGACCTCGCGCAGCGTGGGGATGCCGTCGCAGACGCGCATCTCGATGGTGCCGAACCCCGGATGCGGCCGGATGTCCCACCACACCTCGCGAATGCTGCTGATGGTGCGCGCCGCGATGAGCGTCTCCATCAAGCGCTCGAACTCCGGCCAGCCGCTCAGCTGCCACGGCGGACCCGCGGTGGGCAGCCCCTCGAAGATCTTGCTGCGCCAGGACGCCATCCCCGTGTCGTGGCCCATCCAGTACGGGCTCGACGCGCTGAGCCCCAGGAAGTGCGGGATGTACGCCGACAGCGCGTTGACCATGGCGATCGCCTTGTTGGGCGAGCGCACCCCGACGTGCACGTGCACCCCGAAGATCTCCATCTGCCGCGCCGGCCACTGCATGTCGGTGATCAGCTGCTGGTACCGGGGGTCCGGCGTCACCTCCTGCGTCGCCGGATCGGTGAAGGGGTGCGTGCCCGAGCACATCAGCGCCAGCCCGTGGCGGTCGGTGTGCGTCTGCAGCTCCTCGAGCGTCGCGGCCAGGTCGTCGTGCGCCTCGGTGGCGGTCGTGCAGATGCCGGTGATGATCTCGATCGTCGACTGCAGCAGCTCCGGCTTCGCCTTGGGGTGATGGCCGCCGTGCGCCGCCCCGGCGTCGTGCAGGATCTCCTGCGCGCCGCTGACCAGCTCGCGCGTGTCCGGATTGATGAGCTCGAGCTCCACCTCGACGCCGATGCTGGGTCCGCTGCTGGGAGCGAAGTCGACCGGCACTGTGGCGACTCCTAGTGCGCGAAGCGCGCTCCGATCTCGCGGCGGTACTCGGGGAAGTAGCGCTCGATGACGGTGAGGTCGAACGCGCCCATGATCGACGTGACCGGCTCGCGCTCCAGCAGGAAGCGAAACGACTCGCGCACCAGCCGGCCGGGTTCGACACCCGGGGCGAGGAGCGCCGCCTCCTCCTCGTGCACGGTCACCTCGAACTGCCGCGAGCCCACGGTCACATGAAATCGCAGGCGATCGCGGTCCTGCTCGGGCGCCCCCACCACCACCTCGGGGCTGCTCATCCCCGCTCGCCCGGCGGGCTGCGATGCTCTGCGCCCGGACGCTTCTCCAGCACCGCCTCGAGGTGCAGCGTGCGCTCGAACGCCGCCCACACCGCATCGCTCACCACGGTGCGCAGGCGTCCGCGTTCGAGCTGATACAGCGCCTCCGCAGACGTGCCGCCCGGCGACGTCACCATGTCGCGCAGCTCGGCCACGTGCTTGCCCGAGTTGAGCGCGAACGCCGCCGAGCCCTGCATCGTGTCGAGGACCAGCTCGCGCGCCACGTGACGCGGAAACCCCAGGTGCACCGCTGCGTCGGTCAGCGCTTCGATGAAGAGAAAGATGTACGTGGGCCCGGTGCCGCTCACCGCCGTGGCCATCGCCACCTGGCGCTCGTCGTGCACCTCGAACTCGCGTCCCAGCGCCGAGAGCATCGCGCGCGTGCGCACCTTGCCCTGCGCGTCGACACCGGCGGTCGCGTACCACACGGTGACGCCCTGGCTGATCTGGGCCGGCGTGTTGGGCATGGAGCGGACGATCGCCGGGTGCTCCAGCGCCTCCCCCAGCGCCGCGGTGCTGGCGCCGGCGATGATGCTGATGACCAGCTGCTCGGGCGGCAGCATGCCGCGGAGCTCATCGCTGACCGCGGGCAGCATCTGCGGCTTCACCGCCAGCAGCAGCACATCTGCCTCGCGCGCGGCCACCGCGTTGTCGTCGGTGGTGCGCACGCCGTAGGCCTCCTCGAGCTGCTCGCGGCGCGTGGCGCGCGGATGGCTGGCCAGCACGTGGCGAGCGTCGATGAGCTCACGACGAAGCAGCCCGGCGAGCATCGCCTCGGCCATGACACCGGTGCCGATGATGCCCAGCCGCGCACTGCGCAGCGCGGATTCATTCATGGCACGGGCCACCTTAGCAGGCCGCCCGCGACCGCTTCCGGCGTGCGCTAGGCTGGCTGACGACCATGGCCGAGGTGCAGACGTCCGCCTCCCGCTGGCTGCAGCGCTGGGATGCGCAGCAGCAGATGCACATCCCCGAGCGCGAGGATCGCTTCAACGCCATCACCGCGGCGCTTGCGGCCTACGCGGGCGAGCGACCGAAGGTGCTCGACCTCGGTTGCGGGCCGGGGTCACTGAGCATGCGCGTGCTGCAGCGCCTCCCCGGCGCCCAGATCGTCGCCATCGACACCGACCCGGTGCTCCTCGCCATCGGCCGGCGCGCGCTGGCGGAGGAGCGCGTTCACTTCGTCGACGCCGACCTGCGCGGCGACTGGACGGCGTCGCTGCCGCTCTCGCCGCCGTTCGATGCCGCGGTCTCCACCACTGCGCTGCACTGGCTCCAGCTCGCCGAGCTCCTCCCCTTCTATCGCCGGCTGGCCGGCGTGCTCCGCCCCGGCGCGGTGCTGCTAGACGGTGATCGCTTCGACTTCGGCCACGACCAGTCCGCGATCGGACGTACCGCTCGCGCCGCTCAGCCGAGCTGGCCACCGGTGCCGCCGGGCGCCGAGGACTGGGACGCGTGGTGGGCAGCCGTCGAGACCGACCCAGAGTTCCGCGGCGAGGTCGAGCTGCGCCGCGCCCGGCATCATGAGCACCCCCACGACCACGAGGCGCACACGTACGAGTTCCACCGCGCCACGCTGCTCGCCGCCGGCTTCACCGAGGTGGGCACGATCTGGCAGCGCCTGGTCGACCGCGTGCTCATCGCGATTCGCTGAACCGCCGTTCGGGGCTGAATCGCAGCTCCCACTCGTTGGCAGCCGCAGCGTGCGCGAGGGCTGGACCTGCGCGCTCCGCGCCACGCAGCCGGCGCAGCGCGATCACGTGGAGCACGATGGAGAGGGGCACTGCGAACGCGGGCACCAGCACGAAGGGCATGCGCGTGATGAGCGTGTTGGGGGCGCCGAGCGAGAGCAGCTGGAAGGCCGACGGCGACGTGAAGAAGCCGAGCGCGACCGCCACGCCGAGGTCGGTGATGCCGAGAACGTTCCACGCCACGGCAAGGCGCCGCGTGCGTTCGTCGACATCCGCGTCCGCGCGCAGCCGGGCGGCGACGACGGGCGCGCCGAGGCCGACTGCGATGTCACCGATGCCGGCCGGCAGGGCGAAGAGCGCGGGCATGCGGCCCGACGCCCACGCGATGAGGAAGATCACACCGGCGGCGCGGTAGACCTGCACGCCAACCGCGCGATGCAGCGGGAGCGAGCCGGCGAGGCGCTGCGCGCTCCCCGGGCGACCCGTCAGCCACACGCCGGCGACGATCGGCACGACGATGGCGGCTGCGATGAGCGGGACCACCGTGGTGGACGTGGCGGCGAACACGCCGGCGCTGCCGAGCGCGACCACGGCGGCGAGCCACACGAGGACAAGCGCGGCGGCGCGCCGCGCCGCGGGACGTTCGCCCGACGACAGGATCACGGCGACAACCGTGATGGTGACCACGCCTGCCGCGGCGAGCGCCACGAGCCACAGGCCGAGCGGGACTGGTGCGTTCATTGCGTGCCTCCTGGGTGCTGGCCGGTTTACGTGTAGATACACATTTGTGCGCGGGTCCATCGCGTGTGCGTGAGACATGCGGGATCAGCCGGCCGCGGCGCGGGCGAGGGACTCGAGCTCGCGGACCAGCGCGCTCATGCGCTCGCCGCCGAAGAGCGACTCCATCTGCGACTGCGCCTCACGCCAGGCGCGGATGGCGCGGCGCAGCGTGCGGCGGCCGGCGGCGGTGAGCGCGACGAGACGCACCCGCCGGTCGACGTCCTGCTGGACGGTCACCAGGTGCGCCTCCTGGAGGCCGACCAGGTTGCGCGTCAAGGTGGTGCGATCCATGAGCAGCTGGGTGGCGAGCACCGTGACCGGCACGGGCCCCATGACCTGCGCGGCGACCAGGATCGGCAGCTGCGCCGCAGTGACGTCGACACCGCGCAGGCGCTGCATGTACCGCGTGGTGACCGCCCTGCTGGTGCGGCGCAACGCTTCGCAGGCGCAGCGCGTGAGGATGTCCTGGCAATCGGCGTCGAAGTCAGAGGGGCGGCTGGGCTCGGCCACGATATGTGTATATACACGGAGATGACAGGTGCCGTCAAGCGCGCGGCGGGCCCTCCCCGACCGTTGCGGTGGCGTTCGTGCGCGTATCTCAGGATCAACGCGGCGTAAGCCTCCGGTCATGAACCCCGTGCCATGATCGAGCCACATGACGTTCGATCCCCCCAAGGCCGATCCGCCTCCGCCGCCCGCTCCGCCGGAACCGCCGGTGTACTCGTGGACCCCGGACGCCTCGCCGCGCCCCTGGCTGCCTCCCCCCTCCCCCACCCCGCCGTCGCAGCAGTACCACTCGCCGACGGCGCCTCGCCGCGGCCGCGAAGGGGGCATCGCCGGCGGCATCCTCGCCGCGATCGTGGCGTTCTTCAAGTACGGCATCGTCCTGCTGAAGTTCGCCAAGATCGGCCCGACGGTGATCTCGATGATCATCGCCTTCGGCATCTACGCCATCTTCTTCGGCCCCTGGTTCGCCGTCGGCGTCGTGCTCCTGATCCTGGTGCACGAGATGGGCCATGTGCTCTTCTCGCGCATCGAGGGGGTGCCGATGTCGCTGCCCGTCTTTCTCGGCCCCTTCGGCGCGTTCACGCAGATGCGCGCCGCGCCACGCGACGCGCGTCAGGAGGCGATCATCGCGCTCGGCGGACCGCTCGTCGGCACAGTCGCCGCCATCGTCCTGTTCCTCGTCGCCACCACGTTCCCGGTGGGCAACACCCAGGCCTTTCTGCTCGCCCTGGCGTACTTCGGGTGCTTCATCAACCTCTTCAACCTGATCCCGATGAGCCCGCTCGACGGCGGCCGCATCGCCAACGCCATCAGCCGCTGGATGAACGTGGTGGGGCTCGCCGTCATGCTCCTGTTCTTCCTCTTCTTCTCCAACCCCTTCGCGCTGATCCTGCTCATCATCGGCGGCATCACCACCGTGCAGCGGTTCCGCAACGCAAGCCGCGGCCTGGAGCCGGCGTCGGTGTCACCGGCGACCCGCGTCGTCATCGGGCTCGTCTGGCTCGGCATGCTCGTGCTCGCGGCGGGCGGCCTCACCGTGTCGCACAACGCCATCGTCAACGGTGGCGTGGTGCACGGCGTCAACCAGACATCGTCGAACCTCTGATCCACACCCGAATGTCGTAGCCGTTCTCGAGCCGTTGTCGGTTCGCGACGGCCCCTCGGGCCGGTCGCCCATACGGTTCACCCATGGCCACGGTGACTGCTGCGCTCAGCGTCCCTCGGCGGTTCGTGCGTGCGGCCGCAGTGCCGGCAGCGCGCTGATCGGACGTGCGTACGCGGCCAGCGGGATCAGCCCTCCAGCAGGCTCAGCAGCACCGTGCGTTCCGGGTTGTCGGGGTTGGGATCGACGACCACCACGCGCTGCCACGTTCCCAGCGCGAGCCGGCCGCCACGCACCGGGATGGTCACTGATGGCGACACCAGAATCGGCAGCAGGTGATGCGCGCCGTGCCCGCGTGAGCCGTGCTTGTGCACGTAGCGGTCGTCGCGCGGCAGGAGCCGCTGCAGCGCGTCGTCGAGGTCGTGCTCGCTGCCGCTGCCCGTCTCCATGAGGCCGACGCCTGCGGTGGCGTGGCGCACGAACACGTTGAGCAGGCCGTCGGTGGCGCCGTGCGCGAACTCGGCCACCGCGTCGGTGACGTCGGTGACCGCGCGGTCGCCGGTGCGCAGGTTCAGCTCAGTGCTGCGCATCGTCAGTGCTGGCGCTGATCACGTGGGCGACGCCGCTGGCGCGGGCGCCTGGCATTGGGGGAACGGGAACGAGATCGAGTTGTAGAAGTCCTGGAAGATCGGCAGCTGATCCTTGCTCGCGTAGTTGAAGGCGATCTCCATCGTGTGCGTCGCGTCGAAGCGCAGCCGGATGGCGGCATACAGCGCCAGGTGCTGTGCCGACGGGGTCGGCGACGCGCCCGGCGAGGGCGATGCCGGCGCCGGTTGCGCGCCGGTCCCGCCGATGTAGTAGTCGAGCTGTCCCGTGTAGCCGCACACCACCTCCTGCTCGGTCGTCGACTGCACGTAGCCGGGTGGCGCCTCTTGTCCCATCGCCGCTGAGCTCGCGCCGCTGCGCACCACTATGCTCTGCTGGCCCTGCTGGGGCCGGAACACCACGTCGGCTGGCTCCTCCGAGAAGGTCCAGTTGTTGGCAATCAGCGCGCTGAAACCGCGTTCCGCGGACGAGTACGGGTTGAAGATGCCGGCCGCGGTGAGCGTGGGGTCGGCGCTGATCCACCCGGTCGTGCTCGCACCTTGCACCTTGTACCAGCCGCTGTTGCCGGCCTGGTAGTCCTGCACGGTCAGCGTCGCGCCCTGCGCCGCGGTCCCCACCACCGGCGCGGTCAGCGACGCATCGCTGTGGATGTTGAGGCCGAGCTGCGTCAGCACCGTGCGCTGCGATCCGATGATGGCGGGCGTCGAGCTGACCGATGGCGTGGGCCGCGCCGTCGGCCGCGGCGACGGTGTGGTGCCCGCGGAGCCACACGAGGCGATGGCGATTGTGGCAAGCAAAGCCGGTCCGCACGCCACCACCGCGCGCGGGTGCATGAGCTTCGCCGCGATCACGCCGCCGCTCCGGCGAGCACCGCGAGCTGGGCAGCCACCGACGCGCTCAACGCGGCCAGGTCGTAGCCGCCTTCGAGCAGCCACACGCTTCTGCCGCCGGCGTGCTGGGCGGACATGCGCTGCACGCGCTGGGCAATTTCCGCGTAGGTGTCCGACTCGAGCTGCAGCTCGGCCAGCGGGTCATGGGCATGCGCGTCGTATCCGGCGCTCACGACGAACAGGTCGGGTTCGAAGGCGTCGACCGCAGGGACGATCTCGTTGTCGAAGCGATCCAGCCACGCGGCCCCGTCCGTTCCCGCCGGCAGCGGCACGTTCACGGTGAAGCCGTCGGCGTGATCGCCGCCGCGCTCGTTCTCGGATCCGGTCCCGGGATAGAAGGGGTATTGATGGAGTGAGCAGTAGAGCACAGTGCGGTCGTCGTTGAAGATCGCCTGGGTGCCGTTGCCGTGGTGCACGTCGACGTCGATGACCGCCACGCGCCGCGCCCCGCCGAGCTGCGCCACGCGCACGGCGCTGGCCGCGTTGTTGAACAGGCAGAAGCCCATCGGCCGCGTGGCCGTGGCGTGGTGTCCGGGCGGACGGACCACGGCGAACGCCGAGAGCGCTTCACCACCCGTGACGGCGCGCGCTGCGCGAGCCGCGCAGGCCACGGCGTCGAGCGCGACCGCATACGACGTTGGTGTGCAGTACGTGTCGGCGTCGAACCAGCCGCCGCCGCGCCGCGACATCTCCTCCACCCTGCGCACGGTGTCCGGCTCGTGGACGAGCAGGGCCAGCTCCGGCGTGGACGGGTCCGGATGCAACCAGGGGACGTCGCGCAGGCCGGCGTCATCACCGATGCGCTCGAGGATCGCGGTCACTCGCTGTGGCCGCTCCGGGTGCCCGTGCACCTCGTGGTGCAGCTGGCTGGGGTTCTGCACCAGCGCCAGGGACGCGGCGGTCACGCCCGCGCCTCCGCATGCCGCACGGCCGCGATCCGCTGTGCCAGCGCTGCGGACGCCGCCGCCGGCCCCTCGTGCGCCTCCGCGATGCCGCGGCTGACGGCGACGAGGAGGCGCCCGGCCCGGACGTCCACCCCGGCGCGGACCGCCTCCTCGAGGCCGCCACCCTGGGCGCCGACGCCGGGGAGCAGCAGGGGCGCATCGGGGGCGGCGGCGCGGATCGTCCTGACGGCGTCGACCGCGGTGGCGCCGGCGACGAACCCGACGGCGCCGCCGGGATCCCAGCGCAGGCCGAGCTCGACGATGCGCTCGAACAGCCTGCCCCCGCCGGCGAGCGGCCGCTCCAGCAGGTCGGCCGCGCCGGGATTGCTGCTGCGCGCGACGATGAACACGCCGCGGCCGCGGTGCGTGAGGAAGGGCGAGACGGCGTCGTGCCCCATCAGCGGGTTGACGGTGACGGCGTCGGCGCCGAGCACGTCGAAAAGGGCGCGCGCGTAGGCGGTTGCGGTGTTGCCGATGTCGCCGCGCTTGCCGTCGAGGATGAGGACGCGGTCGGGCGTCATGCGGTGGCGCAGCCGCTCGAGCACGGCGTATCCCGCCGACCCGAACTGCTCGAAGAACGCGAGGTTGGCCTTGACCGCGCACGCATGGGGCAGCGCCGCGTCCAGCGTCCGCAGGCAGAAGCGCTCCGCCTCGGCCGCGCCCTCGAAGCCGTCGGGGTCGAGGCCGACGCAGAGCAGGGACCCGGAGCGTTCGATTGCCGCGTCGAGGCGCTCGACAAAGGCCACGTCGCCTACCAGATGTCGCGCGACGTGCTCGGCTGAATCGCCCCCTGATCCTCACGCGGCGCGAAGGGCAGCTGGATCCGCTCCTTCTCCGTGGCCACGCAGCGCGAGCAGACGCGGGCGATGCGCCCGTCGAGGATCACGCTCGACAGGCGATAGACCGGCGTGGGCCGGCCGCAGCACTCACACGTCTCGATCACCGCCATGCCGACAACGATAGTGCCACGCGGAGGCGCGGCTCGCCCGCTACCCGGGGACGTACGAGTAGGTGACGCCCCCCTGGGTCAGCCGCAGGCTTTTGCCGGTGCTGCATGCGTACCCGAACTGCTGCTGTCCGGACAGGCTCCCGGCGCGCAACGAGGCGCCGTTCTTGGTCAAGCTGATCTGATCGGTGCCGCCGTTGGCGATCTCCCAGGTCAGCCGGCCGCCCGACGTCGTGACGCTGCCCCCGAGCTGGCCCGTCGACGTGACGACGTACCTTGCCCCGTCCGACCCGGTGCCGTGCTGCGGGACATCGGCGGTGAAATCAACGGTGAAGCTGCGATCGGACTTGATGACCATCACGTCGCCGGCGCCTCCGGTGAGCGGAACCGATGGCGCTCCGCCCACATCCGCATACGAGATGGTGCCGCTGACACCGGTGCTCTTCCAGGTGCCGACGACGCACCGATCGAACTGGTTGGCCGGAGTGGCAGTTGGAGACGAGGCCCCGGGCGCGCCTGATGTCCCGGCACTGCCGCCGCAGGCCGCCAGCGTTGCGGCAGCGGCCACGCCCGCCGCAGCGGCGAGGCGTGTTCGAACGATGAAGGGCGGGGCGATCGTGGGCACCGGTGGTCTCCTCTCTCCTGAACGGGAGCAGAACCTACCGCATCGAAGTGGTCAGTTGTCAACGCGTCCGCTCTGGTGACCGGACGCTCGGTCCGCGCACCCGCAGGCTATCGTTGCGCCGGTGCACGCCGATCGGTCGCTCACGTTCGACGTCGTCGTCGAGGTGCCCAAGGGCAGCCGCAACAAGTACGAGTGGGACGCCGATATGGGCGTCATGCGTCTCGACCGGCAGCTGTTCACCGCCACGCGCTACCCCGCCGAGTACGGCTTCGTGCCGCAGACTCGCGCACTCGACGGCGATCCGCTCGACGCCCTGGTCATCCTCGACGAGCCGACGTTTCCCGGGTGCCACATCCAGTGCCGCGCCGTGGGCGTGCTGGAGATGACCGACGAGCACGGCGACGACGCCAAGATCCTCGCAGTGCCGAGCAACGACCCGCGCATGGAGTGGCGCGAGCTGGATGAGGTGCCCACGCCGCTGCTCGAGGAGATCCGCCACTTCTTCAACATCTACAAGGACCTCGAGCCGGACAAGGTGACAAAGGTGGGCGCGTGGCGGGGACGCCACGAAGCGGAGCGCGAGATCAGCGACGCCCAGGAGCGCTTCGGCGGCTCAGGGCCGGGCGGCGCTGCCTGAGGTGGCGGCGCGCCGCGACAGCGCGTCGATGGTCACCGCGACCAGCAGGACGAGGCCGGTGACGATGTACTGGATCTTCACGTCGAGCCCCAGCAGGCCCATGCCGTTGGCGATGCCGCCGATCACGAGCCCCCCCACCACACCGTGGATCACCTTGCCCCGGCCCCCGAAGAGGCTCGTGCCGCCGATGACCGCGGCGGCCACCGCATAGAGCACGTACTGGCCGCCGGGGACGTTGTTGGACATGCCGTCCAGCAGCGACAGGTAGAGCAGCCCAGCCGCACCTGCGGTGGCGGCGCAGAGGGCGAACGCGAGGGTGCGGATGCGCGCGAGGTTGACGCCGGCGCGGCGAGCGGCCTCGGGGTTGCCGCCGATCGCGTAGAGGTAGCGCCCGTACCGCGTGCGCTGCAGCAGCACCGTCCACACCGCGAGTATGCCGAGCACGATCGGAATGAAGAACGGCACACCCTCGAGGGTGCCGAAGTGCGCCCGGTTCTGGTCGCAGATAAAGACAACAACGACACCAACAACCGCGATCAGCCCGATCTTGATCAGCGTCAGGCTCGACGGTGGCGCCACCAGCCCGTGGCGCCGCCGTCCGCTCTCGCGCAGCCAGATGAAGCCGCCGACGATCGCCACCAGCACCGCCATCGCGATCCAGCTGATTGCCGGGTCGATGTTGCCCCACATGAAGTTGTGGATCGCGGTCAGGTTGGAGTTGGTGCCGATGATCGTGGGGTACCCGGAGAAGGGCCCGAGCAGGAGCAGGATGAGCACGACGCCGTTGAGGATGAGAAACCCCGCCAGCGTGACGATGAACGAGGGCAGGCGCAGCCGGCTGATCAACGTGCCCTGGACCGCGCCCACGATGAAGCACACAAGGAGCGCGCCGATCGCCGCCAGCCACCACGGCGCCTTGACCGTGACCGGCTCCACCAGCTGCACGGCCACAACGCCACCCAGCGCCATCATCCAGCCGACGGAGAGGTCGATCTCGCCCAGCAGCAGCGCGAAGGCTTCGGCCATCGCCAGCACCATGATCACGGCGCTCTGCTGGAAGAGATTGACCAGGTTCTCCGCGGAGAAGAACAGGTGGCCCGGGCTGACGATCTGGAAGAGGATCGCGATGACGGCGAGCCCGAGCAGCACCGGCAGGATGCCGCTCTCCCCGCCGCGGATGCGCGCCCACCAGGCACGGAAGTACTCGGCGAGTGACTGCGCCACGATCCCCGGCGGCACATCGCGCTGCGCCAGCTCGGTGACCCTCGCCGCCTCGGCCGCCTCGTCCTCCGGTCCCGTCTGGGGAGCAACGACGCCCGGGTCGCTGGTGTTGAGGCTCATCGCTGTCAGGCCCCCAGCGCAGCCTTGCGCTGCGCCACGTATTCCTCGCCGCCGGTGGTCATGTACTCCACCACGCTCTGGCGGTCCAGCTCGGACGCCGGCTTCTGCGCCACCATGTGCCCCAGATACAGCACCGCCACACGGTCGGCCACCTCGAAGACGTCGTTGAGGTTGTGCGAGATGATCATCACCGCGAGGCCGCGGTCACGCAGGCGCATGACCAGGTCGAGCACCTGGCGCGTCTGCACCACGCCGAGCGCGGCGGTGGGCTCGTCGAGCATGACGAGCTTGGAGTTCCACATCACCGCCTTGGCAACCGCGACCGACTGACGCTGCCCGCCGGACAGCGACACCACCGGCTGGCGGATCGATCGCACCGTGGTGACGCGAAGGCTGGCGAGCGTCTCGGACGCGGTCCGCTCCATCGAGTCCTCGTCGAGCAGGCCGAACCTGGTGCGCTCGCGACCGAGAAACATGTTCTGCACGATGTCGAGGTTGTCCGCCAGCGCGAGGTCCTGGTACACGGTCTCGATGCCCAGCCGGCTGGCGTCCTTCGGGCTGCGGATGTGGACCTGGCGGCCCTCCCAGAAGATCTGCCCGTGATCCGGTTGGTGGATGCCCGCGATGGTCTTGGTCAGGACCGACTTGCCGGCACCGTTGTCGCCGGCGAGGGCGGTGACCGCGCCGGCGTAGAGATCAAGGTCGACCCCGTACAGCGCCTGCACCGCGCCGAAGTGCTTGTCGATGCCGCGAAGCTTCAACAGCGGCTCAGCCACCGCCGTCCCTCCCGGCGGATTCCGGGGCTCCGACCTTCATCTGCTCTCGATGATGACTCGCCACAAGCACCTGTGCGTGGGATTGGGTGCCGCCGCGCGGCGGCGCGGCGGCAACCCGTTCACCTTCTGTTACTGGCTGATGCCCGCAGCGGAGCACACGCTTGCTCCCACCGCGCTGCACAGCGCCGATGCGTCGATGAACTTGTCCTTGATGACGGTCGAGTTCATGTTCGACGCCGTGACCCAGGTGGGGGTGAGCAGCGTCGCGGGCTGCTGACTGCCCGTCACGCCGGATGGCGGCGACGTGGTGCCGTTGACCAGCGACTTGGGCGGGGTCTGGTTGGCGCGGAGGATGGTCGCCACTGCAACCGCAGCCTGCGCCTCGAGGTAGATCGGCTTGTACACCGAACCACACTGCCAGTTCTGCAGCACGCTCTCCATGCCCTGCAGCGTCGCGTCCTGGCCCGTGGTCGGGATCGTCTTGGCCTTGGCGCCCGCGTTCTTCAGCACGGTGATGACCGCGTTGGCCAGCCCGTCGTTGGCCTCGATGGTCGCGTTGATGTTGGGGTGCGCCGTGTACTGCTGCTGGAAGATGGTGCCGCCGGTGGCGTTGACCCAGTTCGGCGTGATCTGGTCACCCACCAGCTTGTAGCCCTTGCTGTTGGTGAGTCCGGCCTGCAGCGGGGTCTGCGACGTGCCCCACACCGCCTGGTTGTAGCCCTGTGCGAACGACACCGCGTTCGGGTCGGTGTCCTGGCCACCGTCGAGGATGAACACCTGCGGGTTCTGCACGTTCCAGTCGCTGACACACTGGTTGAACCCGGTGCCGATCAGGTTGCCCACCTTCACGTTGTCGAAGCTCACGTAGTAGGTGTTGGTGCCGGTGAAGGTGGCGCGGTCGTAGCTGATCACGGCCACGTTGTGCTGCGCCGCGAGCTGCTGGATCTGCGAGCCGACCGTGCTGTTGAGCGGGTCGAACACGAGGACCGACGCGCCCTCGGTGATGTCGTTCTGCGCATCCGCCAGCTGGGTGGCGTCACTGCCCTGGGCGTTGTCGATCTTGAACTGCCCCGATGAGTACCCGGCCTCCGTGAACGCCTTCTGCAGATAGGGCTGATCGAAGTTGACGTACCGGGTGGACGACGTGGTGTCCGGCAGGATCACCCCGACCAGTCCCTTGCCCGACGCCGTCAGGCTCTTGAACTGGCTCATCACGGAGAAGCTGCTGTCGAACGAGCTCAGGCTCACGTTCGGCACCTTGCTGCCGCCGCCACTGCTGCTGCTTGTCGGCGATGACGTGCTGCTCCCTCCGCAGGCGGCCACGATGCCGGCCACCCCGAGGCAGCTGCCCGCCGCCATCAACCGCTTGACATTCCCTCGATCCATGCACGTCACCTCCGATTGCCTGCTGTTCGTCTGGTTACCGCCAGAGACTGAGTAACTGCGCCCGCTCCCTTCTCACACCGCCAGCGCCGCACCGGGCATGGCCGTCTCCGCCCCCGATGACGCACCGGGCTCCATCGTCGGATCCCCCTCCTGCAGCGCCAGCGCCACCGCGCCAAGGACCGCGGTGCGCTCCGCGAATGCCCCGGTGACCACCTCGGTGGTTCGTTCGGCCACCGACAGCGCGCGGCGCGCCATCGAATCGCGTATCGCCGTGAGCAGCACCTCGCCCGCCGCGGCCAGCTCGCCGCCGACGACGATCAGCGCCGGGTTGAGCGTGTTGCACAGGTTGGCCACGGCGACGCCGATGTGGCGCCCCGCGTCCGTGATCACCCGGCGGCAGCCGATGTCCCCCGAGGTGCTCAGCGTGAGCAGGTCCTCGAGGGTGAGATCGCCGTAGGCGGCGCGGAGCATCTCCAGCAGCGCCGGTGCCGCGGCCACCGTCTCCAGGCAGCCGCGGTTGCCGCAGCGGCAGACGACACCGTCCTCGTCGATGGTGGTGTGCCCGATCTCGCCCGCGATCCCCGAGCTGCCGCGGTACAGGCTCCCGTTGAGCACGAGACCGGCGCCGATGCCGGTCGAGACCTTGAGGTACGCGAAATCGGGCACGCCCCGGCCGCGGCCCCAGGCGCTCTCGGCCAGTGCGCCGAGGTTGGCGTCGTTGTCCACCACGGCACGCACCCCGAGGCGGTGCGTGAACGCGTCCGACACGCCGACGCCTGCCCAGCCGGGCAGCACCGACGGAGCCCCCAGCCGCCCCGCGGTGGCGAGGATGGGTCCGGGAACGCCGACGGCGACGCAGTCGACGTGCTTCATCTCGCGGTCCGCCTCGTCGACCATCCGGCGCACCAGCGCCACGCTCTGCGTGATGGCGTCGTCGGCGCGGTGGCCCAGCGGCAGCGGGACACGCTCCTCGGCGAGCACCCGGTGGGCCAGATCGGCAACGGCGACACGCACGTGGCGGTTGCCGATGTCGACACCGACCACGATGCCCGCATCAGGGTTCAGCGTCACCTGGGAGACACGGCGTCCGTTGCGCGTCGTGGTCGTGACGCGGGCGGACCCCTCCTCGGCGAGCTCGCGGACGATGTTGAACACCGACGCCCGCGAGAGCCCGGAGAGCCGCGAGAGCTCCGCCTGGGTCATCCCGCCGTACAGCCGCAGCAGCCGCAGCGCCGCATTGCGGTTGGTGCGGCGCAGGTCGCTGAGTGACCCTCCCTCGGGACGTCTCATGCCCGGGGAACTATGCCTCCCGAGAGCCGGGTTGTCAAGCTTTGGGTGCTGGATCCTCCTCGGACGGGTCTTGACGTTCAGAGCTTGAACGGTCGCGGCCGTCCACGCCGACGAGCATCGGCACCCGGGCCACGATCACATCGCCGCGGTGGCGCAGGGCGCGGTCGAGCACGAAGTCGAGGTGGTTGTGCAGCAGCGCGTAGCGCACCCGGTCGGGCACGACCACCGGGATGAGGACCACGATCTGGCACGGCGACCGCCGCCGCAGCTCGTCGATGAACGCCACGATCGGCCCGGCGACCGACGCGTACTCGGTGTGCAGCACCCGCAGCGGGACCCCCGGATCCCAGCGACGCCAGAGCCGCTCGACGTCGTCGTCGCCGGGGTCGCCCGCATCGCCCTGCGCCAGCACCACGTGCACGGCGTACACCTCGTCGCTGATCGACTTGGCCTCCGAGATCGCGTGCTCGGTGAGCCGCGAGAGCGAGATCACGGGGACCACCACGATCGTGTGCTTCGTCCGCGGGCGGCGCGGCACCTGCCCCAAGGCCAGTGCGTCGGCGACCCGCGAGTAGTAGCGGTGGATGCGCGCGAACAACAGGATGAACACGGGGATGGCGATGACGACCACCCAGGCGCCCTCGGTGAACTTGGTGAGCAGGAGCACCACCACGGCCACCCCGGTGGCGGCGGCCCCGACGGCGTTGATCGCCGCCCGCCGTGCCCACCCCGGCGGCCGCTGCCGCCGCCAGTGCACGACCAATCCGCTCTGCGACAGCGTGAACGCGGTGAACACGCCGACGGCGAAGAGCGGGATCAGCCGGTTGGTGTCGCCCCCCACCGCGATGAGCAGTGCGGCGGCCATGACCGCCAGGGACACGATGCCGTTGGCGAAGACCTGGCGGTCGCCGCGAAGGGCGAACAGGTGGGGCAGGTAGTGGTCGCGTGCCAGCAGGCTGGCCAGCACCGGGAGGCCGCCGAACGAGGTGTTGGCCGCGAGCGCCAGCACCAGCGTGACCGTGACTGAGACGATGTAGTAGGCCCACGTCCGGCCCACGGCGTCCGACTGATCTGGCTGAGCACGGTCTGGCCCGCGGCCGGCGCCACGTGCCAGCGCGCGGCGAGCACGCCGAGGCCGAGCAGCATGGCGGCGAGGATCGCGCCCAGCAGCAGCTCCGTCTGCTTCGCCCTGACCGCCCGCGGCGGGCGGAACAGCGGCACGCCGTTGGCGATGGCCTCGACACCGGTCAGCGACGTCAGCCCCGCGGCGAACGCTTTGAGCACCAGGACGATCCCCACGGCCTCGATTGCGTGCGACGGCACCAGCGAGTGCCCCGGCTGCGGCTGCCCGAGACCGAGCGGATGGATCAGTCCCGTGGCGATGACGGCCAGGAGCCCGACGATGAACACCAGCGTCGGCAGCAGAAAGGCGCGCGCCGACTCCGCCAGGCCACGCAGGTTCAGCGCGGTGATCACCGCCAGGATGCCGAGGCAGAGAGGCACGGTGGCACCGCCCGCCGCGGGGAAGGCCGAGGTGAACGCACCCACCCCGGCGGCGATCGACAGGGCGACCGTCAGTGTGTAGTCGACGATCAGCGCCGCGGCGGCGAGCAGCCCCACCCGCGGCCCGAAGTTGGCGCGCGAGACCGCGTAGGCGCCGCCGCCCCCGGGATAGGCGTCGATGACCTGGCGGTAGGACACGACCAGGACGCCGAGCAGCACGACGATGGCGACCGTGATCGGCAGCACCAGGCCGAGCGCGCCGGCGCCGGCGGCAACCAGCACCACCAGGATCGCCTCGGGACCGTAGGCCACCGACGTGAGCGCGTCCAGCGAGAGCGCGGACAGCCCCTGCACCGGGGTGATCTGCTCGCTCGACAGCTCGTGGGCGCGCAGTGGCCGCCCGACGACCCAGTGATAGGCGGACGCCAGGGCGCTCTCCGTGCGGCGCTCCGACACCCGCTGCACTCTAGCCGCGAGCCCGACCGCCCCCGCTCCCGCTCGTACCCGCTCCCCGCCCGTCCCCGCTCCCGCTCGTACCATCTATGGATGGCGGTGACGCGTGCGGCAGCGGAGCTCGAATCCGTGGCGGTGGCTCAGGAGCGGCTGCTGATCCTGCTCCGGCCCCTGGGGACCGAGCGTGTGGCGCTGACGGATGCGCTGCAACGGGTCCTCCGCGAGCCGGTCGTGGCGCGCTGGGACCTCCCGGGCTTCGACAACTCGGCGATGGACGGCTACGCCGTGCGCGCCGCCGAGATCGCCGGCGCCGGTCGCGATGCTCCGGTGCGGCTCCCGCTGCGCGGCGAGGCGGCACCGGGCCAACCCGCGACGGCGCTCGGTCCCGGGTCCGCCATGCGCATCCTCACCGGCGCCGCGCTGCCCAACGGTGCCGACACCGTGGTGCGCCAGGAGGACACCGAGCGCGACGGCGACATCGTGCTGATCCAGGTGGCCGCTGCGGCGGGGACCAACGTGCGCCACCGCGGCGAGGACGTCGCCACGGGTTCGGTGGTGCTGCGGCCCGGTGGCCGCCTGTCCCCCGCCGACGTCGCCGTGGCCGCGGCGGCCGGGACGGGATGGCTCAGCGTCGCAAGTCCGCCCCGCGTTGCGGTGGTGGCCACCGGTGACGAGCTGCAGCCGGCGGGCGCCGACCTGCGCGACTCACAGGTCGCCGACTCGAACACGCCGATGATCGCCTGCGCGGTCCGCGAGGCCGGAGGCGTGCCGGTGCCCGCCGGCATCGTGGCGGACACGCGGGCTGCGGTGCGCCAGGCCCTGCTGCGCGCGGCGGAGTCCGCCGACCTCATCGTGAGCAGCGCCGGGGTCAGCGTGGGCGACCACGACCATGTCCGCCACGTTCTTGCCGAGCTTGGCGAAATCCATCTGTGGCGCGTGGCGATGCGCCCCGGCAAGCCGTTGTTGATCGGGCGTGTGGGTGCGGTGCCCTTCATCGGGCTGCCCGGCAACCCGGTGAGCAGCTCGGTGACCTTCGAGCTCTTCGCCCGCCCCGCGATCCTGCGCCTGCAGGGCGCCGAGCGCGTCCACCGCCGGCGTGTGCCGGTGCGGCTCGGCGAGGACGTCGGCAAGCCGCTGGGGCTGGAGACGTACGCGCGGGCGCGGATCGTCGACGCCGGTGGCGATCTCCCGGTCGCGGTGGCCAGCGGCGGGCAGGGGTCGCACATGCTCGGCGCGCTGGTCGCGGCCGACGTGCTGCTCGTGCTGCCGGCGGAGACCGGCTCGATGCCGCGGGGCGCCGTGGTCGAGGCGATCCCGCTGCGGTGACGAGCGCCATGACCGTCACGGCCCCGACCTCGATGCCCGCGGACATGCTGGGTCGCGCGCTGCGCGACGTGCGCATGTCGATGACCGACCGCTGCAACTTCCGCTGCCCGTACTGCATGCCGCGCAGCCACTTCGGCCCCGGCCACCGCTTCGTGCCCGGCGCCGCCGCGCTGAGCGCCGGCGAGCTGGTGCGGCTCGCAGCCGTGTTCATGTCGCTGGGCGCCACCAAGATCCGTCTCACCGGAGGGGAGCCGCTGCTGCGGCGCGACCTCGGCCGCATCGTCGCCGGCATGGCCGCGCTGCCGGTGCCGGATCTCGCGCTGACCACCAACGGCGCTCTGCTCGCGCGCCGCGCGGGCGAGCTCAGGAGCTGCGGGCTGCATCGCGTCACGGTGAGCCTCGATTCGCTGCACCCCGACGTGTTCGCCGCCATGAGCGACGTCGGCGTGCCGGTGAGCGACGTGGTGGCCGGCATTCGCGCGGCGCGGGACGCGGGGCTCGCGCCCATCAAGCTGAACTGCGTGGTGCGCCGCGGCGTCAACGACTCGGGGATCGCGGAGCTGGTGGAGTTCGCGTGCGCGGAACAGCTGCAGGTGCGCTTCATCGAGTACATGGACGTGGGCACCACCAACGGCTGGCGCCGCGAGGACGTCGTGACCGGGCGCGAGATCCTCGAGCGTCTGGCGGTGTCCCATCACATCGAGGAGCTGCCGCCGGAACCCGGTGCTGTGGCGCGGCGCTACCGGCTGGCCGGCGGTGCCGAGATCGGGCTGATCACCTCGGTGAGCCGGCCGTTCTGCGGCGACTGCTCGCGCGCCCGGCTCAGCGTCGACGGGCGGCTGTTCACGTGCCTCTTTGCCGCGGACGGGCTCGACCTGCGTGCGCCTCTGCGCGCCGGCGCGAGCGACGAAGAGCTGCGCGACATCGTGCGCGGGCGCTGGGCGGCGCGCGACGACCGCTACTCGGAGCTGCGCGCCGCGCAGACCGACGCCCCGCAGCGCGTGGAGATGTCGTACATCGGGGGCTGACCCAGCATGCCAAGATCACGATCATGAGCGCCGAGGTCACTGTCCTCGTGTTCGGGCCGCTGCGCGAGCGACTCGGGATTGCCGAGCTGCGGGAACGCGGAGCGACCATCGCCGAGGTGTGGTCGCACATGGCCGAGGCGCATGGGCTGACGGCGGTTCCCGACGGCGTTCGGGCCGCGCTGAACCTCCAGTACTGCGACTGGGACTCGGCTGTGACACAGGGTGACGTGGTGGCGTTCCTGCCGCCGGTTGCCGGCGGCAGCGGTGCTCTGGCGCTGGAGCGCGCGCGCGTCCGCATCGCCTCCGTCCCCATCGATGTGGCGGATGCGAGCAGCGTGGGCGGCTCCGGCGACGGTGCGGTCGCAGTGTTCGTCGGCAGGGTGCGCGACCATAGCGACGGTCACCTCGTGCACGGCATCGACTACGAGGCGTACGCCGAGATGGCGGACTCCGAGATGCGCAACATCGCCGCGGACCTGCTGGCGCGGGGCGAGATCTCGTACGTGGCCATCACGCACCGGGTGGGGACGCTCGCGGTCGGCGACGTGAGCGTGGTGGTGGCGGTGGCGGCGCCGCACCGCGCCGCCGCACTGGCCGCATGCCAGGATGCCATCGACATGGTCAAGAAAACGGTCCCCATCTGGAAGCGTGAGCACCGCGACGACGGCGCCCGCTGGGTGGACGCGCGTCACGGCGCTTCTCTCGGAGCACGGCGATGAGCGACCACGAGCTGACACACGTCGACGAGGCGGGCCACATGCGAATGGTCGACGTCTCGGGCAAGCAGGTGACGACTCGGTCCGCGCTGGCCGCAGGCCGCGTGCGCTGCAGCGCGGAGGCGCAGGAGCTCATCGCGGCCAACACCATCGCCAAGGGCAACGTCATCGAGAGCGCGCGTCTCGCCGGGATCATGGGTGCCAAGCGCACGCCCGACCTGATCCCCCTCTGTCACCCGCTGCCGCTGCAGCACGTCGCCGTCGACATCTCGCTGGACGAGGACGAGCCCGGAGTGCTGATCGAGGCGCTGGCGCGCGTCAACGCATCCACGGGTGTGGAGATGGAGGCGCTCACCGCTGTCGCGGTGGCCGCGCTCACGATCATCGACATGATCAAGTCGGTGGATCGCTGGGCGGCGATCACGGACATCAGGCTGCTGAGCAAGGAGGGGGGCCGCAGCGGGGCGCTGCTGCGTCCTCCGGAGGATCAGCCGGGGGCGTCGTGATCCGGCGAGCGATGTGCGGTGTCGCCGCGCAGCAGCTCGAGGGCGTGCGGCAGCGCGGCCCACACCGCGTCGAGACACTCCCCCACCGCTCTCGGGCTCCCCGGCAGCGCCAGCACGAGGGCGCCGCGTGCGACCCCGGCCACCTGACGCGACAGCATCGCGTGCGGCGTGTGGCGGAGGCCCTCGGCACGCATCGCCTCGGCCATACCGGAGAGCTCGTAATTCAGCAGCGGGCGGATCGCCTGCGGCGTGACATCGCGAGGACCGAGTCCGGTGCCCCCGGTGAGGACGACGCAGTCAACACCCTCTATGGCCCAGTCGACCGCCTCGCGAATGGCCGGCTCGCTGTCCGGCACCACCCGGCGGCTCACCATCGTCGCCGGCAGCTTCGACAGCCGCCGAACCAGCAGATCGCCGCTGGCGTCAGCACGAGTCCCGGCGGCGACACCATCGCTCACCGTGATCACCGCAACGCGGGGGGGCGCGCTCACGCAGCCGGTCCGCTGCCACGGCTTGTCACACCACGATTGTGGCCGAGGCTGTGGTGAGCAGCGGCGGCGTCATACTGGCCGAGATGGCACCCTGCCCGGCGAAGGCGAGCATCGCGCTGCCGTGAGCACCGCCATCGGGCACCTGCGCCACAGCAAGTACCGCCGCACCTTCCGCGTCGGCCACGTCAAGGATCTGCACTGGCTGCGCTCGCTGGTCCCGCCGGCGATCGGCATCGCCGCCATCCTGGCGCTGGTGCTCGCGATCGACCCGGCGAGCTTCGCGCTGGCCATCAGGCGCTTCAACCTGGTGCTGCTGCCCGCCATCGTGGCCGTCTCCATCGCGTACTACGTCGTGCAGGGCATTCGCTGGCACTTCCTGCTGGTGGACGTGGGCATCCGCATGCGCTTGCGCGACGTGGTGCTGCTCACGGTCGCCGGGCAGGCGACGTCGCTGCTGCCGCTGGGTGAGCTGACGCGCGCGGTGTTCGTCGCCGAGGCCGCCCGGGTGGAGTTCGGCGCCGCGGTGGCGGCCGAGACCGTGCAGGAGCTGCTGTACATGTTCGTGCTCATCCTCTTCGCCATCCCCGGGCTGCTGGCGATACCGCACGCGCTGGGCGGGATCATCGTCGTGCTGCTCTTCATGGCTGCGGTGCTGGTCGGGCTGGTCTGGTGTCCGGTGTATCGCTGGCTGCGCCTCGCGGTGTCGAAGACGCCGCTGCTGAAGCGCGTGCTGCATCAGCTCGACGAGATTCACAACGACCTCGCGCTGCTCATGCGCAAGCCGGGAACGATCGGCTGGTCGTGGCTCAGCGGCGTGCAGGCCGCGTTGATGATCAGCACGCTCTGGCTGGTTGCCGCGGCGGTTGCACCGGGTAGGCTCGGCTGGTGGGACGCGGCGCTCGTCTTCGCGGTGTCCAGCGTGGCCGGACTGCTCAGCCTCATCCCCGGGGGCATCGGCGCCTACGAGGGCAGCATCATCGGACTTCTTGTCGGTCTTGGCATCAACCCGGGCGTGGCGGCGGCGATCGCGGTGCTGCAGCGGCTCTCCAGCCAGGGCGTGGCCACCACGGTGGGGTTCGTCGCGTACGGCGTGGCGCGCCGCACGCTGCACGTGAGCGGCCTGGGAACGCTCCCCGTCCGCGCGCAGCAGCCGGCGCAGCCGGCGATCGCCACGGCATGATCGCAGCCACGCCGAGGCGGCGGCTTTCTCGCGCCCGCAGCCTTGTGCCGCTGACGGCGTTGGGACTGCTGGCGATGGTGCTTGCGTCGTGCGGCGGCGGTTCGGCTGCATCGTCCTCATCGAGTGGCTACAAGTGGACGGGTGCGGAGCTCGTGCACCCGCTCAGCAAGCCCGAGTTCACGCTGACCGATCAGCAGGGTCAGCCCTACGACTTCAAGCAGCAGACCGCGGGCAAGGTGGCGCTGCTGTATTTCGGATACACGCACTGCCCCGACATCTGCCCCGAGAACATGAGCATGCTGGCAATCGCGCTCAAGCAGATGCCGGCCGCGGCGCGCAACGACGTGGTGGTGCTCTTCGTGACCACCGACCCGGCGCGCGACACCCCGCAGGTGCTCGGTCCCTACCTCAGCCAGTTCAACCCGGCCTTCGTCGGCCTCACCGGCACCAAGGCAGAGGTCGACGTGGCGCAGGCCGATGCGCAGGTGTCGCTCGCCTCCCCGGAACCGGCGACGCCCGGTGCGACGTATTACGTCGACCACGCCGCGCAGATCATCGCGTACACGCCCGACAACCTTGCCCACATCGCGTTCTTCCAGGGGATGTCGTCCAGCAGCGTCGCGCACGACCTCACCCGCCTGGCCACGCAGGGCTTTTCGTCCGCCTGACGTTCTGGCCGGGCGCGGAAGTCTCGCCGGCTTTGCTTTGCTGAACGGGGCTGGAGGGGCGCTCGCATCACGGTGATGCCGCATTCACGCGTGCCGCATTCACGCGATGCCGCATTCACGCGTGCCGCATTCACGCGACGCCGCATCACGCGACGCCGCATCACGGTGATGGCCCGTCTGGTTCGCCGGCTTCAGTCTGCGCGTGGCGTGCATCCCAGCGCCGCTGCCAGGGACCGCCGAGGCCATCCACCTCGTCGCACGCGGTCCATGGCTTCGACCAGCGTGCCCGGGGCGCGTCCGCCAGCGGCGGCAGCGCCAGAACCCGGTGGTCCTCGGTGAGCACAAGGCGGAAGCCTTCCTCGTGCACTTTCTCGTGATGCCTGTGGCAGATCGAGACAAGATTGGCGATTTTGGTCGGCCCGTTGTCGCGCGTCCAGTGCAGGAGGTGATGCGCCGCCGTCCAGGAGGGGGGCCGCTCGCAGCCCGGCCAGACGCAGCCCTGGTCGCGGGCCACGAGCGCGCGCCGCTGCGCGGGTGAAGGCACCCGCCGTGAGCGCCCTGCATCGAGGACCAGCGAGCCGGGGCCGAAGACGACGCGTGAGACCTCGGCGTCACAGGCCAGGCGCTGCACCGTCTCGCGAGGGATCGGACCCGCGTGCTCCAGCTCGCCGGCGGGGGCGCCGAGGGCGCCCTGGAGGCTGTCCAGGGTGACTGTCACCTGCAGGTGCGGACGCTGGCCCGCGATCGAGGGGAGCACGCCGGCGTCGAGCCCGTGACGCGCCAGCTCGATGGCGGCATCGGCCATGCGCCGCGAGCGCGGTCGTGTGTCGGCAGCGCCCTCGCGCTTGGCCAGCGGTTCGAGCGCGGTTCGAAGTGTGGCCGCGCCGACCGGGTCCAGCCGTCCGCGGATGAGCACGCCCTGCTCGCAGGCGATCAGCTCGAGCGAGCGCCACTCCACGGCGGTGAGGTGGTCGGCGAGAAAGCCGGCGGCGTCGGCAGCTTCACGAGCACTCGCGCAGTCGAAGCGAAAGCGGCTGACGCTGTGCTCGCGGGCCTGCTGCAACAGGGGGCGCTCATCGAATGCTGCAGCGCCGCGCGCGGCGGTGACGGCACGCTCGGTCGAGGCCACCATCGCCAGGTGTGAGAAGCCGATCTCGCCGGCGTGCAGCGCCTGCTCGGTCTCGGGGATCGCATGGAGGCGCTGGCCGGCGCAGACCGCGCTGGCTGCGGCTGCGCCAGACATGCGGCAGTGGTGGCGCAACCACTCGGATGGGCCGAGCGAGCCCTGGAGCTCGTACTCGTCGGTGGCGGCGAACGCAGCCGACTGTCTGGCGAAGGCGAGCTCGAGTCCATCGATGACCCGGCGCAGCGCCTGCAGCTCGACGCCGAGGCCCTCGCCGTCCATGGAAGATTCCGGATCCGCGCAGTACCGTTCGGTGGCAGCCGCCAGTGTGGTCAGGGCTGCTGGCAGCGTCCTCGGCGGAGCGGTACCAGCGCTGCTCTCATACATCCCTGTAGTATATACGAACATGTGTTCGTTATGCAAGATCGGCGAGCCGTCGCAGCGCTTGCTTATCAGCTCGCTTATCTGGCCTCGCTCACTGATGTGGCTCGCGCAATGGGATCTAGTCGTGCCGCTAGGCAGACCGCCCGGCGAGCACGGTGCGCACGCCCGCTGCGATCTCGAGGTCCTCGCGTGCGGTGACGACAAGCGTTCGCACGGGCGCGCCGGCCTCACCGACGTCCCCGTCCGCCTGCATCTCGCGATTGCGCGCGGCGTCGACGTACACGCCCAGAAAGGCGAGCCCCGCAGCCGCACCGGCGCGAATCGCCGCTGACCCTTCGCCGATCCCGCCGGTGAACACGAGCGCGTCGAGCCCCTGCATCGCCGCCGCCATCGCCGCGATGCCCGCGCGCAATCGGTGCACGTAGACGTCGATCGCGAGGGTCGCGCGCGCATCGCCGTCTGCCGCACTGCGAAGCACCGCGCGCATGTCCGAGCTTCCGGCCAGACCGTGAAGGCCGGACCGGTGCTCGAGCACGTCGGCAATGTCGCTCGCCGGCACCTGCGCGTGCTCCTGCAGCCAGAGCAGCAATCCTGGGTCGACGCTGCCGGACCGCGTCGCCATCACCAGGCCCTCGAGCGGCGTGAAGCCCATCGTGGTGTCCACGGAGCGGCCGCGGTCCACCGCACACAGCGAGGCGCCTGCTCCGAGATGGCACGTCACGATGCGAAGCGTGTCGACAGGCTCACCAATCAGCGCGGCGGCGCGCGAGCTCGCCCACGAGTGGGACAGCCCGTGAAACCCGAAGCGCCGCAGCGGCCACCGTGTGCGCCACGATGCCGGGAGCGCGTAGGTGGTCGCCTCGGGCGGCATGCGCGCATGGAATGAGGTGTCGAAGCACGCGACCGCGGGTGCGTCGGGCAGCACCCGCCTCACCAGCTCGACGCCGTGCAGCGACTTCGGCTGGTGCAGTGGCGCCAGGTCGGTCAATGCGCGGATGCGAGCCAGTGTGTGCTCGTCCAGGAGCACCGGCTCGATGAAGTCGGTGCCGCCGTGCACGATGCGATGGCCGACGGCGTCGACGGGTCCGCTCGACTCGATGAGCCTGCGGGTGCCGGCGTCGGCCTGCGCCGCGTCGGCGATGGACGTCTCCTCCATCGCGACCAGCATGTCGCGGTCGTCGATGAGCGACAGTTTGAGGCTGCTCGACCCCGCGTTGACGACGAGGATGCGCACGGGGTGCAATCTACCGGCATGAGGATTCGCGCCGGGACGAGCCTGCTCGGCCTGGCGATTGCGGCGGGCCTGGCGGGCCACGCGTTCGGCGGCCACGCGGCGGCCGTGGCGCCTCAGCCGCGGCCGACGGCGCCGTTCATCGCGCCGCCGGCGCCGGCCCCGGTGCTGCCCGGACAGTCACAGGGGACGCACGTGCTCTGGCTCGCCATCAACGGCAAGCTGCGGGCCGTGCCGCCGTAACAATCCGTCGACGGGCGTACCCCGTCGACGTAGCACGCGTTGACCGTTTTCGCGGACCGATGGTACGGTCATCGTGCCTTCACCACTTCTCCGTATCACTCCACGAGGGCGGTAATCCTGGTTCAACGATTCGCGCGGCTTGTAGTCGCCGGGGCCGTGATCGTCGCGGCCGTGCTCTCACCACCAGCTCAGCGCGACGTGCGGGCCGATGGCTTCGACCAGCAGATCAGCGCGCTCCAGGGCCAGGCGGACGGTCTGACGCAGCAGATCTCGACCGCACAGCAGGAGAGCTCGGCGGCCAGCACGCAGGCGGCCACCGTGGCGCAGGAGCTGGCTCAGACCCAGGCGCAGACCGTGGCGGCGCAGAACGTTCTGGACGCGGCCAACCTCCGCCTTGCGGCGACCACGGCGTCGCTCGTGGCCACGGAGGCGCAGCTGGTCAACGACCGCAAGCAGCTGGGTCAGCTGGTCGTGATGATGTATCAGATCCGCTCCAACGGCACGGTCACGCGCGCGCTGGTCGACAGCCAGAGCTTCGCCCAGACGATGTCGACGATCGAGAGCGTCGCCCAGGTGAGCGACCACATGAAGAGCCTGGTGCAGGACGTGCAGTCGCGTGAGCAGAGGCTGACGGTTCTGCGGCAGCAGCAGCAGACCGAGCAGCAGCAGGCCGCCCAGGCGGTCGCCAGCCTGCAGTCGCTGGCGGCGCAGCAGAGCGCCGAGCAGCAGGAGTTCCAGGCGGAGGCGGGCTCGCTGAGCGGCCAGGCTGCGTCCCTTGCAGCGCAGCTGCAGGGGGTTGTCAGCCACATCGGACAGGTTCGCGCGGCGCAGGCGGCGGCCCGGGCGGCGAGCATCGGCGCCGCGCGCATCCTCAGCGGCGCGATCCCGCCGTTCGCGAACGGGGCGCGCGCCGACTACTTCCCCTGGGGCCAGTGCACGTGGTACGTCGCGTCACTGCGCGACGTCACCTGGAACGGCGACGCGTGGCAGTGGGCCGGGACCGCAGCGGATCAGGGCATGCCCGAAGGGATGCAACCGCGGGTCGGCGCCATCGTCGTGTTCGCTCGCGGCGGTGCGTACAGCCAGCTCGGCCACGTCGCCTACGTGGACGCGGTCAACAGCGCGACGAGCTTCACCGTGGACGAGGCGAACTTCGTCGGGCTCGGCGTCGTCGACCGTCGCTACGTGCCGTCGCTCGCCGGCATCGAAGCGTTCATCTACTGATACTGAGGGTCAGGCGGACGCAGGCGCCACCAGCGGCTCGGCCGCGGGCGACGCCGCCGGCTGCGGCTCGACGCAGTCGAGGAAGAGCCGCTCGTATCGCGCCGCCACGCGCGACACGGAATGGGCGTGGCGCCAGTGCCGGCGAGCGGCGCGGGTCAAGCGTCGCGCCAGCAGCGCGCGGTCGAGCACCTGGCAGACCGCCGCTCCCAGCCCCTCGGCGTCGGCCGGCGGCACCAGCAGCGCATCGCGTCCGGAGCCCACGGTCTCGACGAGCTCGGGCACGTCGGCCGCCACGATCGGCGTGCCGGCGGCCATCGCGTGCACGGCCGCGAACGGCGTGCTGTCGCTGCCTCCGGGGAGGCAGAGCACGTCGAGCCGGCCGAGGACGCTGCGCGCGTGCCCGAGGTCGCGGACGAAGCCCACCCTTTCGCGGATTCCCAGCACTGCCGCCACCTGCTCCAGACGCCGCCGCTGCCGGGGGTCGCCGAGCACCACGAAGGTGACGTCGCTGCGCTGCGCGACGATGCTCGCCGCCGCGTGCAGGAAGTCCTCCATGGCGGCCTCCATGACCAGGTCTGACAGCGCTCCAACCATGCGTCCCGGGCGCGTCCGGTTGCCTCGCAGCGCAGCGTCCCAGGGGTGATGGTCCGCGGTCGGGGGGATGACCTGCAGCCGCCGTTCGTCGGCCCCGGTCATCATCTGCAGCCGCGCCGCGGCATCACGTGTGGGCGCCACAAGAGCCGTGGCCCCGCGGCATGCGTCGAGGACGCCGGCGCGCAGATCGGCGGCCCCCGGGCGCAGCGGTGCGCTCACCACCAGCGGACAGCCATGCCCCGTGGCAGCGCGGGCGGCGACCGCGGCAATGCCGCCCTGCGCGTGGATCACGTCCGGCTTCATGCGGGCCGCGATCAGACGGAGCCAGGCAGCCCCGGCACGCTCGACGTCGCTCTCCCCGGCGATCTCGGGCGCGACGATGGGCACCTCGGCGGGGAGGCTGGCGCGATCGATCGGGGCCGGCGAGAGCGAGGCGACAACGACCTCGTGGCCGAGATCCTTGAGGCCGCGGCCGGTTGCCAGCGTCGAGGGGCCGGTGACGGAATCGAGCTCGGCGGACGCCACGAGCACCCGCAGTGGTCCGCCGCGTCTGGTTTGCATCGTGCGGTGCGCTCTCAGCCTGCCGAGACGGAACGGCCGGCCTTGACGAGCTCGACGAGCACCTGGCCCGGTGCCACAGGTGCGGGAGCGCCGTTGGCGAGGCTGATCGAGGGCGGTCCCTTGCCAGGCTGGGTGAACGAGATCGGGTAGAGCTGACCGCCGATGGCAAGCTGGCCCTGGCCGCTCGAGACGAGCCCGAAGTCAAGGCCGTAAGTGCAGCATCCGCTCTCGATCTCGGGTCCCTGCGTCACCGCCACGGGGAGCACGATGATCGTCTTCGGCTCCCAGGGCGCCCGCGTGTCGTTGTCCGTCAGCACGCCGGTGTCGGGCTCGGTGCGCTGGTAGCCGCCGGTCGCAGTGTCGTACGCGTACGACGGGTTCTCGGAGTCGGAGACGGGAACCGAGAATTTCGGCATTGGCGTGCCGCCCGGCGGGAGCGCCAGCTGCGACGTGCGGTTCCACAGCTGGTAGCTCACCGTATGCGGGCCCACGCGCTGTGCCAGCGGCGCGAAGTGCGAGCCGTCGGTGTACAGGTTGTGCGGCGCGAACCTGGAGTTGACCCGGAAGAGCGCTCCCTGCGCCGACGTCTCGTCGTACTGGCGAACGTTGCTGTCGACGAGGGTGGCGACCACATAGTTGCTGCCGCCCGAGTAGACGAGGGTGCCGTCGTACACGTCGACCAGCCGGATGGTGACGAGGCGGGCGCTGCGCACCGGGCCCACCGTCGCTGTGGGCGGCTGGAAGAAGATGGCGCTGAACCTGCTGATGCCGCCTTCCGTCTCGTACTCGTAGACGATGTCCGCCGTGCTCAGGCCCGACTGGGGGCGGGCGGCGTTCAGGTTCTCCACCTGGATGATGAACGGCGCGCTGAGGGGCGCCGCCGTCGGCGCCGGTGCCGGCGGGGCGGACGGCGCGGGCGTGCCCGCATGCTTCGGCGACGGCGACGGCGACAGCTTCGCCGCGGCGCCGCATGCGACGCCGCCGATGGTGACGACGGCGGTCACCGCCAGGAGCCGAGCGTTGCGATGAAGGTTGGACATCGATTGTTGACGGAAGCCGCGGCTGCTGCCGGGCAGGTGTCCCAAGAACGACACGTTCGGGAGGGTTGCGTGGTTTCCGCTGATAGCCTCCCTGTGCGGTTGGGTGAGGATAGCGCCCTCAGCACCCGTCTCGCAGGAGCGTTCGGCGGCCTCCGGGGACGCCGCTCAGGCGGCGAACGACTCCTGTGCAAGCGAGTGCCGCAGCAGCGAACGCGAGAGATATCGCGGCGCCAGCGCGACGCACTTGGTCATGGTTGCAGCGTCCACGTAGCCCTCGACGAGCACGCGCCAGACGCCCGGCGCTGCCAGGGCGGCGACGCCCGCGTCGAGGTGGCGGTAGAACCGGCGCGCAACGTGATACGTGAGCAGCGTGTCGGGCAAGACGGTGCGCCAGAGATGCCGGTGATACGCGGCGACGTCGGCGGCATGCGTCCTGCTCCGATGCACATTGACCGCGGTCTCTCCGGCGACACGGCCACTCTCGACGGCGTGGAAGATCCCCTCACCGGTCAGCGCGTCGGCGAAGCCGCCCGCGTCGCCGACGACATACACAGGGGGCGCGTGTCGTGAGAATCGGTAGCCGCCCACCGGAACCTGATGTGCGTCGAACTGCAGGGCAACCTCGCCACGTGGCCGCAATCCCTTCGCCTGCACGTATTCGGCAAGCCGTTGACGCAGCCCCTTGAGTCCACGGCGGTACGTGTACAGCCCCACCGACCAGTGGTCGTCCTTGGGAAACACCCAGCCGTACCCGGAGTCGATGGCACCGAAGTCGAAGCACATGAAGGGCTCGCGATCCACATCAACCAAGTGCCGCGCGATGTTGACCTCGATCGCCACCGCCGTCATCCGCGGGCGCGCGATGTCGAAGATGCGATTGACGGTGCTGTAGGCGCCGTCGGCGGCGATGAGCTGTGGTGCGCACAGCGTGCGTGACCCTGTGTGCACCGTGAACACGCCGTCGTAGCTCACATCGGTGATGCGCTCACCGCTGAACAGCGTGAACCGCTCACTGCCGCGATTCTGCTCGACCAGCGCGTTGTCGAACTGCGGGCGGGAGACCATGAGCGCGATCGCGTTGCGGTGATGCGTGAAGCGGTGACCCCGACCGTGCCAGAGGTTGAACTCCACGCTGCGCGCGCTGGCGCGAATCCAGGGCGCGTAGTCGAGGCGCATCGCCCGGCACGTCTTCATCGTCAGGCCGCCGGCGCACGGTTTGAGACGGGGAAACGTCGCCTTGTCGACCTGCGCCACCCGCAGCCCGCCGCCGAGTGCCACCGCGGCGGCGTTGGAGCCGCCCGGCCCGGCGCCGGCGACGATGACATCGAAGCGCTCCGCGGCTGCAGACCTCATGTGCCCCCTGGGGATCTGCGCAGGTGAGGAGGCTCTGACGTCATGGCGTTGGCGGTCCTGCAGGCGATCGTGGCGGCCATGGCGTTCATGTTCGCATCGACCAACCTCGTGATCGAGCTCGGCATGGTTCGCCTGACGGTGATCCGCTACGCCGCTCGTTGTGAAGCGCGCCTGGCCTCGCGGTTGGCCGCACGGTTCCAGCGCTGCTCGATGCGCGCGAAGCGCCACACGGCGAGCGCGATCACCCAGGTTGCGGCGAACAGCCCGACGATGATGAACCCCGCCTGGTTGATATCGAAATGCGAGACGTACGACCAGAAACCGCCCGTGAGGTTGAGCTGCGTGGCGAGCAGTCCGAAGAGCTCTATCGACCCCACTATGAGCGCCACCGCGACCGACAGCCCCGTGATCGTGATGTTGTAGTAGACCTTGCGCAGCGGCTTGGCGAACGCCCATCCGTAGGCGAAGTTCATGAACGAGCCGTCGATGGTGTCGAACAGCGACATCCCGGCGGCGAAGAGGATCGGCAGGCTCAGCACCGCGTACCAGGGCAGGCCGAACGTCGCGGCGCCCGCAGTGGCGGCGAGCAGCGCGATCTCGGTGGCGGTGTCGAAGCCCAGACCGAACAGCACTCCCACCGGGTACATCTGCCACGGACGGCGGATGGTGCGCATCAGCCGTCCGAAGAAGCGGAACATCAGGCCGCGCGCGTTGAGCTGCTGCTCGAGCTCCTCGTCGTTGAAGCGCCCGCGCCGCATCTCCAGGAACACCTTGACGATGCCGACGAGCACGACGAGGTTCAGCAGCGCGATGAGGTACAGGAAGGTGCCGGACACCAGCGTGCCGACGATGCCCGCGGTGCCGTGCAGCGCCGAGCCGGGATGGGCGACCTGGCCGATGATGGCCTTGGCCGCGAAGGTGAGCCCGATGCCCAGCGCGAACACGACGCTGGAGTGCCCCAGCGAGAAGAAGAAGCCCACCGAGAGCGGGCGCTTGCCCTCCCCCATCAGCTTGCGCGTGGTGTTGTCGATGGCGGCGATGTGGTCGGCGTCGAACGCGTGGCGCATGCCCAGCGTGTACGCGGTCACCGCGACGCCCACGCCCAGTCCCGCGGCCACCGCGCTGTGGCTCGGTAGCACCGCGAGCACGAAGATGCCCCAGCCGATGACGTGCAGCGCCACGATCACACCGACCATCGCGCCCATGTGGCGCCACTCACGCGGGCTGAGCCCGTTCCTCACCCGGGACCAGCGAAGCGCCAGTGCTGCCATCGTGCGCTCCTCTCTGAGGTCGGACGCTACCCGGCCAGCCTAGCAGATGCGAGCTGGTCGCAACAGCTTCCAGGTAACAAACGCGCGACGATCTCAGGAACGACCCGCTCTCACCTGCACCGCTCTATAGTTTTGTGATGACCCTGGACGGCCTCGACACGCTGGTGGCGCGCCTCCGGCAGGACGGCGTCCGCATCACCACCGCACGCCGGCTCGTGCTGCGCGCCCTCGTTGACGGCCCCACGCACCCCACGGCGGACGAGCTCCTGACCACCGTCCGCACCATGGCGCCAGACGTGCACGCCTCCACCGTCTACCGCAACCTCGAGGAGCTCGAGCGGCTGGGCGTGGTGGTGCACACCCACCTGGGTCACGGCGCTGCCACGTATCACCTCGCCGCCGACGCCCACGGTCACCTGGTCTGCGAACGCTGCGGGTTGGCGGTGGAGGCGCCGCAGGACCTGGTCGACCACATGGCCCGCGGCGCGATGCGGCAGCTGGGGTTCGTGCTGCGTCCGTATCACTTCGCGGTGCTCGGGCTCTGCGCCACCTGCGCGCGAGGCGAGCCCCCGCCGGCCTGAGCCCGCCAGCCGCGCTGGATCATTTGCCCGGGGGCGTCACCGGGAGACCGGCGGCACGCCACGCCTGGAAGCCGCCCTGTACGTCGGTGGCGCGGTGCATGCCCAGCCGCTGCAGGTTCGCGGCGGCGAGACTGGACCCGAAGCCCTCGTCACATATCAGAAGGATCTGCTGGTCGTGGTCGCGGATGGCCTCGTGCCGCCACTGCGAGGTGGGGTCGCACCGCCACTCGAGTGAGTTGCGCGCCATGACCAGCGCGCCCGGGATCAGGCCGTCACGGTGGCGCTGGTCGTCGCCGCGGATGTCGACGAGGAGCGCGCTCCCAGCCATCAGAAGGCCGTGGGCCTCCTGCGGCGCCGGACGCGGCGGCAGCGTGCGCCGGGCTTCTTCGAGCAGCGCCTCGACTGTGATGGCAGTGCTGGGCTTCACGGGTCGGATCCCGATTCTGGCGCGGGGACGCGCTCTGTGGGCTACCGGTTCGTGATCAGGTAGCCCGCCGCCCGCAACCGCTCCATCGCCTCGGCCTCCTCGGGCGTCAATTCATCCGGGGTGGCCGCGCCGCCTGCAGGCTCCTCCTCCGCCATCTGCTGGTAGACCCAGCCGCTCGCTGCGGGCTCGTCCGTGCCGGGCTCGGGGATGCCGAAGCCGGCGGTGCGCAGCCGCTCCATGTCGTCGTCGTCGACCTCGGTGTCAGCGGCGCGGTGGACCGGCTCTGGAGCCGATGCCTCGGGTTCCGGCGCTGCCGGTTCGAGGTCCCGGACGGCGACCTCGCCGGCCGTCCCGGCCTCCGCCTCTGCCCCCGGTGCGACCGTCGCGAGCTCGTCGATGTGTACGGCCTCGGCGCTCGCTGCCGGGTACTCGTCGAGGACGAGCTCTGGCTCGGGCTCATACACGCCGAACCCGTAGGCGCGCATGCGCTCGGCCTCATCCACTTCGGGTTCGGCTGCCGCCTGCGGCGCGGCCTCCGGCTCCGGAGCCTCGACCGCCGCCGCAGGTTCGACCGGCCCGGGCTCGGGCCCCACCTCGGCGGCGACAGGTTCCGGCGCCGCCGCCTCGACGGGCGCGACCTCGGGCTCCGCCGCCTCGACGGACGCGACCTCCGGCTCCGCTGCGGGCGCGGGCGCGGCGACGACAACCGGCTCGGGAAGTGAATCCGGCTCTTCCAGGTCTTCTGCTTCGGGTTCGGCCTCGATGATGCCGTACCCATACGCGCGCATCCGCTCTGCTTCATCGGGAGGGGCTGCGGCAGCAGCTGCCGGCGCCGGCTCGGGCTCGGCGGCTTCGGTAACCTCGGCGACCTCGGCGGGCGCAGCCTCCGCCTCCACCTCGGCGGCAACGGCTTCTGGTGCTGCCGCCTCCACGGGAGCGGTGGTGGCTTCTGGCGCTGCCGCCTCGACGGGTGCGACCTCTGGCTCGGCAACGGCCTCCGGCTCGGCAACGGCCTCTGGCTCGGCGACCGCCTCTGCCTCGGCGACCGCCTCTGGTTGCTCAACCGTTTCTGCTTCCGGCTCGGCCTCGATGACGCCGTACCCGTACGCGCGCATCCGCGTTGCTTCATCGGGCTCCGCCGCAGCAGCGGCTGCTGTTGCAGCCGCCTCTTGCTCGGGTGCCGCGGGCACCTCGGCAGCTGCAACCTCCGCGACGGCCGCTTCAGGTTCGGCCACCGTCTCGGGTTCGGGTGCGACGGCGGCTTCGGGTTCGGGTGCGACGGCGGCTTCGGGCTCGGGGACCGCGGCTTCGGGCTCGGCGACCGCTGCCTCGGGCTCGGCGGCCGCTGCCTCGGGCTCGGCGACCGCGGGTTCGGCCGCTGCCTCGACGGCTTCGGCGGCGGGCTCCACCTCGGGCTCGTCGATGAGGAAGCCCATCGCCCGCAGGCGCTCGACCTCGCTGACACCGGTGGCGGCAGGCATGGGACGCGGCGTTGGCGTCCACACCGGCTTCTCGATGACAGGCTCCGCCGCGACGGGCGCTGACTCGATGGATGCCTGCTCCGTGAACGACGCGGCCGGCTCGGCCGGCTCCGCCGCCGCTGTCCCGGCCGGCGTTGCCTCGGCCGGCGCCGGCTCCGGCTGCGACCACGACCACGAGGGCGCGTGGCTGAGCGCGTCGACCGGTTCCGGCGTTGTCTCGGCGGGCTCCGCCGGCCTCGCCGCTGCCACATCAGGCGCCGGCATCACGACGCGAGCCGTCGGCTCCTCGATCAGCGTCTGCAGGATCTCCTCCCAGAACCGGAGGTAAAGCAGGTGGCCGGCCCCGGGCTTGACCCGCAGCCGGGCGTCGGGAAGGATCGACGCCATCCCACGTCCCACCTCCACCGGGGTGACGTGGTCGTCGTCGCCGTACCAGAGCTCCACCGGCTTGGAGACGTCCTCGGGATTGAAACCCCACTTGAAGCGGAAGAGCAGCAGCATGTCCGCCGCGACGCCGGCGGGGCCCTGGCGGAACGCCTCTTCGGCACCAGCCTGAACGATGGAGCCGACGCTGCCGCCGAGCATCGCCGAGTCCGAATAGCTGCCCAGGCCGGTGTCGGAGCTGACGCGTCCGTTGCCACCCTTCAGCTGCTTCTCGCTCTCGGACGCCATAACCGTCGACATCCACGGCGCCACCTTGAGGATGGTCATCACGCGACGGATCTCTCGCGGCGCCAGCCGCTTGAAGCCCGCGCGCTCGAACGGCCCGAAGCCGCCGGCAATGCCGACCCGCGTGACCTTCTCGGGAAGGCAGCCGGCTGCCGCCAGCGCGAACGGTGCACTCCCGGACCAGCCGAGCACCGCGAACCTCTGCAGGTTGAGCGAGCCCACCAGGTCGAGCAGATCGTCGGTGCGGTCGAGGATCGTCAGGGGCTTCATCGGGTCGGTGAGCCCGATTCCCGGCCGGTCGAACGTGATCACGCGCACACCGAGGCGCTTGGCGACGTCGTCGTCCGGGTATCGCGTGAGCCGCGAATCGCCGAATCCGTGGCAGATGACGACCGGCTTGCCGTCCGGGTCGCCGAACTCGCCGTACCCGATGGCGCGGCCGCCGTGGCCGTGCGCGGTCAGCCCGGTATTGCTCACGGTGGGGGTGGAGACGATTCCTTCCGTCATTGTCGGCTCACTTACTAAACGTAGCGGCAGCGAATAATTGGCGGAGGCGTCCCCCCGGAGCGGCTCCGGCTGCGAGACGCTAAGCGTACTGCCGTGGGGATGGGATGCCAACACTCGGGAGGCCAACGCGGTGTCTGGCGCGCATGTACAGTGCTCCGCGATGACCACAGCGTCACCCGCAGGGGTGCGGCCATCGCGCGCGTGAGCCAGGCGGAGATCGGTGTCATCGGAGGGAGCGGGTTTTACCACCTCTTCGGTCCCGAGCATCAGGAAGGCGTCGTGCTGCCCACCCCCTACGGCGATCCCAGCGCGGCGGTGACGGTGGGCGAGGTCGCGGGCCGCAGCGTCGCGTTCATCCCCCGGCATGGTGCCGGACACACCTTTCCGCCGCACCGCATCAACTATCGCGCCAACGTCTGGGCGCTCTCGTCGCTGGGGGTCACCCGCGTGATCGCCCCCTGCGCCGCCGGCAGCCTGCGCGCCGACCTGGCGCGCGGCGATGTCGTCCTGTGCGACCAGCTGATCGACGCCACCAGGGGCCTCCGTGCGGACACGTACTTCGACGGACCTGGGGTTGCGCACCTGAGCGCTGCGCAGCCCTACTGCGCCGAGCTGCGCGCTGCGGCCGCCGTGTCGGTTCGCAGCAGCGGGTTGACGGCGCACGACACCGGCACCGTGGTCGTCATCGAGGGTCCGCGCTTCTCGACGGCGGCGGAGTCAAGGGTGCACCGCTCCCATGGCGCCGACATCATCAACATGACGCAGTACCCGGAGGTCGCGCTGGCGCGTGAGCTCGGCCTGTGCTACACGGCACTGGCGCTCGTGACGGACTACGACTCCGGCGTGGAAGGTGATGCGCAAGCCGTGGCGGTGACGCAGGAGGAGGTCTTCCGCGTGTTCGGCGCCAACGTGGCGCGGCTGCGCGACGCGGTGCTCCACCTGGTGGCAACCTTGCCCGGCGCACGCGGCTGCGACTGTGCCGCCGCGCGTCCACAGCCGATCGCCGGCTGACCGGATCGGGAGGAGCGAACCGGATGACGGTGCTGCCCGCAATCGCGGTCGTGATCCCCGCGCTTGACGAGGCGGCGAGCATCGCCGATGTGGTCACAGCGGTGCGCGACGAGCTGGAGGGTGCCGCGTCGGCGATGGTCATCGTGGTCGACAACGGCAGTCGCGACCGCACCGCGGAGGTCGCGGAGACCGCTGGAGCCTCCGTGGTGAGGCAGCCGCGGCGCGGCTACGGATGGGCGTGCCGCGCCGGGTGCGACGCGGCAAGGGGCAGCGACGTCGTCGTGTTTCTGGACGGCGACGGCAGCATGCCGGCGGACGCGATCCCGGCGCTGCTGGCGCCGATCCTCCACGGTGATGCCGACATCGTGTGCGGCGCGCGCTCCGGGCGCCACATCGCGATGCCGTGGCATCAACGTGCCGGCAACCGCGTCATCGGCCTGCTGCTCCGCGCGCTCCACGGTGTTCGCCTCCGCGAGCTCGGGCCCTTCCGGGCGGTGCGCACCACAACGCTGGACGCGCTGGCGATGCCGGGGTCGCGCTACGAGTGGCCGGCGCAGCTGCTCGCCCGCGCCGCGCGCCGCGGGGCGCGGATCGCCGAGGTCGACGTCGGCTACCGCGAGCGCAGCGGCGGGCGCTCGAAGGTCGGCGGGTCGCTGCGTGGTTCGCTGCTCGCGGCCTGGGACATCAGCCGCACGCTCGTCCTGGAGCGCGTGCGGTGAACACGCTGATCGTGTTCGGCCGCTCCCCCGGTGCGACGTCCGGGAAGACCCGCCTGCGCGCGCACCTCCGCGGCGACGAGCTCGAGGCCCTCTACCCCGCCTTCTTCGCCGACGTCCTCAGCTGGCCGCTGCCCGCGCACACCTCGATCATGCTTGCCGTCACGGAATCCCCGGACGGGTTCGCCGCGCTGGCGCCGGCGACGGCGCGAATCCACATCCAGCCGGAGCGCGATTTCGGCGCCCGCCTCGCCGATGCCATCGACACGGCATTCGCCGGCGGCGCCGAGCGCGTGGTCCTGGTGGGCACCGACGCACCGACGCTGCCGGCCGCGGTGGTCGCCGCGTGCTTCGACGGCCTGGAGCGCCACCCGGCGACGATAGTCCCCGCGTCGGACGGCGGCTGGGTCGCCCTCGGCGTCGACCGGCCGATCGGTGACGCCTTCGACGGCATTCCGTGGAGCACCAATCGCACCTGCCGGGCCACCGAGCGCGCCCTGGTGCGCTCAGGCCGGCGGCCGCGCGTGCTCCGGCCCTGGTACGACGTCGACGACGCTCGCGGGCTCGACCGCATTCGCGGCGAGCTGCGCGACGCACAGGCCGCCGCCCGCGCCCCCCGCACCGCGTCCGTGCTGCGCCCGGACCGGCGCGCCGACCCGCGATGGCTGTCGTGGCTCGATCATCGCGGACCGGCCCTGATCGGAGCGGCGTCCGCGCTCCTCGGGCTCGCGGTCAGCCTGGTGCGGTTCTACTCGTACCACCTGCCTGCCTACGACCTCGGCTTCTACGACCAGGTGGCGTGGAACACGGTCCACGGACACCTCTTCCTCAGCACCTTTCTCGGGTATTCGTTCCTGGGCGAGCACTGGGAGCCCGCGCTCGGCCTCTTCGCCCAGCTGTACCGGATCGTCGCGTCGCCCGTCTGGCTCATGCTCGTCCAGGCGGCCGCACTCGGCCTGGCACCGATCGCCGCAGCGCGTCTGGCCCGGATCTGGCTGCCGGGCGTGCGGCACGCGCCCGTCATCGTCGCGCTGGCGCTCGCGTGCTCGCCGCTGCTGACCAATGCCGCTCCGCTCGGGTACCACACCGAGGCGCTCACCCCGGCCGTCGTGCTCTTTGCGCTCGAGGCGGCGGCGACGCGGCAGCGGCTCCGCTTCGTCCTCCTGCTCCTGGTGCTGGGCACGCTCAAGGAGGACGCGCTGCTCGTCGCTGCGGGCACGGGGTGGGTGGCGTGGCGTGTCGAGCGCGAGCGCCTCGGTCTCGCCGCCGCCGTCGCGGGCGTGCTCGCGTTCCTCGTCGTCGTCCTCCTGGCGATGCCGTTCTTCCGCGGCGGCCAGCCGTCCGACCTGGCCGCCTCCTACGCCTGGCTCGATCCCGGCAGCACGTCGCTCGGGGCGTACCTGCGCGCGGCGCTGACGCATCCCGGCCTGGTGGTGGGCCACCTGCTGGCACCGACCGCGCTGCGCGGATGGGCGCTCGCCCTTCTGCCGCTGGCGCTGCTCCCGCTGCTCTCCGGGTGGGCGCTGCCGGGTGCGCTGGTGCCGCTGCTGGTCTCGCTGCTCAGCAGCGACGTGTACCAGGGCAGCCTGCAGGCGGCCCACGGGCTCGAATCGGCGCCGCTGCTCGTCGCCTGCGCGCTGCTCGGCTGGCGCCGCCTGCCACCGCTCCCGCAGGTGGCGCGCACAGCCGGCCTGGCGCTGGCCGGCGCCTCGGTCGCCTCCTACTTCGTGGCCGCGGCACTCCCCGGCGGACGGAACTTCTTCCCGCAGGACGCCGGCGGGCTCGAGCGGTTCCGCGCGGTCAACGCGGTGCTCGACCGCGTCGCCAGCAATGCGCCGGTGGCGGCATCGCCGGGGTTGGTGACGCATCTCAGCGAACGGCAGGAGATCTGGGAGTTCCCCGCCGGCCTCGGCGTGCGGTACATCGTCCTCGACAGCCGAGGCCCCCTCACCGAGCAGTCTCGTGCTGCGGGGTATCAGCAGGCGCTGTCACGGATGCCGGGGTGGCACTACCGAGTCGTCGCCGGCGCCGACGGCGTCACGCTGTGGGAGCTGCCATGACCCAGCGATCCACCCTCGTCACCGGCGGCTGCGGCTTCATCGGCTCGCACCTGGTCGACGCGCTGCTCGCCGCGGGCCACCGCGTTCGCGTGCTCGATTCGATCGATCCTCAGGCGCACGAGGACGGGGTGGCGCGCTTCCGTAACCCGGACGCGGATCTGATTGAGGGTGACCTCCGCGACCGCGACACCGTGCGTGCGGCCCTGGCCGGCGTCGACACCGTCTTCCACCAGGCGGCGATGGTCGGCAACGGCCAGTCCATGTACGCGATCGAGCGCTACATCGACGTCAACGCGGTGGGCACCGCGGTGCTCATGGAGGAGGTGGTGGCGCGGCGCGACTCCGTCCGCCGGGTGGTCGCGGCCTCCTCGATGGTGGTGTACGGCGATGGTGCCTACCGCTGCGACGAGCACGGCGCCGTCAAGCCCCTGCCACGGGCGGAGGAAGACCTCGCCGCCCGGCGCTGGGAGCCGCGCTGCCCCACCTGCTCGGCAGACGTCGCCCCGGTGCCCACCGGCGAGGACCACGCGCTCGGCGCCACGTCCCCGTATGCAATCGGAAAGCTTGCGTCAGAGACCATCGTGCTTGTGACAGGGCGCAGCTTCGGGCTGGAGACGGTGGCGCTGCGTTATCTGAACGTTTACGGGCGTCGCCAGGCGCTCTCCAACCCCTACACCGGCGTGGCCGCGATCTTCGCCACCCAGCTGCGCTCCGGGGGCCGGCCGACGGTCTACGAGGACGGCGGGCAGATGCGCGACCTGGTGCACGTCAGCGACGTGGCCCGCGCCAACCTGCTGGCGATGGAGTCGCCGGCCGCGGACGGCGCCGCGGTCAACATCGGCACCGGCGAGACGCTCACGATCGCGGGCCTGGCTCGCACCCTGGCGCGGGAGATCGGTGTCGACACCGAGCCGGACATCACGCACAAGTACCGCGCCGGAGACGTGCGCCACTGCTTCGCCAGCACCGGTCTCGCGGAGCGGCTGCTGGGCTTCCGCGCCACCACCGACCGCGCGGCAGCGCTGCGCGATCTCGCGGAGTGGGTCGTCGACGAGCAGCCGGTCGACCGCACGGCGGTGGCCAACGCCGAGCTCGCGGCGCTGGGACTCATCCGCTGATGGTCGCGGCGGACTCGGCGGCCGGCCGCGGCGTCGCCGTCAGCGTTCGCGGGCTGCGTCACACCTACGGCCGGGGGCGCGGCGCGGTACCCGTGCTGCGCGGGATCGACTTCGACATCGAGGCCGGCAGCCACGTGGCGCTGCAGGGCCCGTCGGGCGCCGGCAAGAGCACGCTGCTCAGCCTGCTCGGCGGTCTCGAGCCGATCCGCGAAGGGGAGATCTGGATCGGCGAGACGCGGCTGCGCACGCTGCGCCGTGGCGGGCTCGCCGAGTACCGCAGCCGCGTCATCGGCTTCGTTTTCCAGCACTTCGGGCTGATCGACGTGCTGACCACGCGCGAGAACATCATGCTGGCGCTGAGCCTGGCGGGTGTGCCGCCGGATCAGCGCGGCGCGCGCGCCGACGACGTGCTCGCGTCCGTCGGCCTCGGCGGCCGCGCCGAGCACCGCCCGCAGCAGCTGAGCGGCGGCGAGCAGCAGCGCGTCGCCATCGCGCGCGCGCTCTGCACGAGACCGCACCTGCTCCTTGCCGACGAGCCCACCGGCAACCTCGACGAGGAGTCGGCGGAGCGCGTCCTCGATTTGCTGGAGCGGCTGCGCGCCGAGAACGGGTGCACGTTGATCGTGGTCACGCACAATCCGCTGGTCGCCGCGCGTGCCACGCGCCGTCTGCACCTGCGCGACGGCGAGCTCGAGCGCGAACTGGTGGAGGCGTCTGCGTGAGCTGGCGCGACGGGCTCGTGCTCTCGCTGCGCAGCGTCATCCGCCGGCCGGCACGCACCTCGATCACCATCGCCGCGATCGCGCTGGGCACGGGCCTGCTGGTGGCGCTGGCGTCCATCGCGGTCATCGCCGAGACGCGCGTCATCAGCCAGCTGGGCAAGGGCGGTCCCGCCACGGCGATCACCGTCGACGCGTCGGCACCCGATCCCACGCAGATCGACTCGGACAACCCGCGCCTGGGACCCACCAAACCGATCAACGCGTCGACGCTGACAGCGGTGCGCAAGCTCGGGTCGGTGCAGTCGGTCACGTCGGTGCAGCAGCAGCAGGTCTTCGTGATCCCGCCGCCCCAGGGGAGCGGGCTCAGCGGGCTCACCGGCGGAGACCCCGATCGCGGCCTCGCGCGGCCATACAACGACAGCGTCATCGGTGTCGACTTCAGACAGGCCAACAACCTCCCGATCACCGTGCTGGCGGGACGGCTGCCGCCGGCTGGGTCGACCTCCGAAGTTGCGGTCACACTTGGCTATTTCGATCATGTCCACATGGACCCCACCAAGCCGGCCGCCGTCCTGGGACAGGTGATCGAGATCGGCTCGCCGCAGGCCGAACCGGGCGGGCAGCAGATCCGCGGTCAATGGACGCGCGCCGCGATCATCGGCGTGGTGGCCCAGGACCTGGGCTCGGGAGGCATCGTCGCGTCGAACCAGCTCACCGCGGCGGAGCGGTCCTGGCAGCTCGCCGGCGTCGACGACAGTGCTGACGGACTGTCGCTGCCGGCATCGCAATACCTGTCACTCATCGTGGTGGCCGACTCGCTCGACAGCATCCACACGGTGCGGTCGGAGATCACCGCGCTGGGCTACGCCACCACCGCGCCGGAGCAGCTGATCGCGTCGGTGCAGCGCTACCTCCACGTGGTCGACATGGTGCTGGGGGCGATCGGCGCCATCGCGCTCCTGATCGCGGCGCTCGGCATCACCAACGCGTTGCTCGCCGCGGTGCGCGAGCGCCGCCGCGAGATCGGGGTGCTCAAGGCCATCGGCGCTCACGACCGCGACGTGCTCCGCTGGTTTCTCGTGGAGGCGCTGATCTGCGGGGTGACGGGTGGTTTGCTCGGCACCGCGTTCGGCATCGCGACCATCGCCGTGGTTGCGCACATCGTCAACGATTACCTGATCGCACAGGGGCTGCTCGGTGTCGACCTCGGCGGTGCGCCGCTGGCGACGAGCCTGATCGGTGTTGCGGGCGCGTCTGTGCTGGCGCTGATCGCTGCGGCCTGGCCCGCGCTGCGGGCCGCGCGACTGCCGGCACGCGAAGCGGTCGGAGCGCTGTGACGTCGCGGCCGGTTGGCTGGGTGCTCGCGCTCGCCGGAGCGGGCGTGATCGCCGGCTGCGGGGCTGCCCCGTCGTCGGCGATCCCCGGGTCCGGCATCGTCATCCCACCGGGCGGACATCCTGATGTGTATGTCGCGCTGGGCACCAGCGAGACCGCCGGAATCGGCCTCGAAGACTTCCCGCTCCGGCTGCGCTTCGCCTGGCCGCAGATCTTCTACAACGAGGCGCTGAGCCGCGCCTCGAGCTACTACAACTTCGCGATCCCCGGCATCACGACCGCCGACGCCATCAGCCGCGAGCTGCAGCCCGCGCTGGCCGTGCATCCAACAGTGGCCACGGTGTTCTTCACCCTCGACGACCTCGTCGCGGGGGTGTCGGCGGCCGATTACGAGCAGAACCTCGACACCATCGTCCACGCGCTGCGCAAGGCGGGCGCCACAGTGCTCATCGCCACCGCGCCGCACATCGACGGGCTGCCGGCGTACGCCGCGTGCAGCGGCACGCCCGGCGCGTCGACCTCGTGTCCGCTCGGCTCCGGAGTCGTGCTGCCCCCCGTGGCGGAAGCCGACGCCGCCATCGACGTGTACGATGCCGCGATCGAAAACGTGGCGGCACGTGAAAGCGCGATCATCGTCGACCTGCGCACGCAGAGCTATGACATCACGACCCATCCCGAGTACATCTCGCCCGACGGCCTGCATCCGAGCGCTCTGGGCGCTCAGCAGATCGCCCAGCTCTTCGTGGCTGCCTACCGGGCTCATGCCCGCGCGTGAGCGCGGCCGCTCGGTTCGTGGTGCCGTCGCGGCCGGCCTCGGAGTGAGCGCGCTGCTCCTCACCGCGTGCGGTGCGTCCACCCCGGACGCGAACATCTCGGGCAAGATCGCCGACTCGGACGGCCAGCCCCTTCCCGACGCGGTTATCGTGGTGGGCGACGGCCAGGTTCGCACGGCCACCGTCACCAAGCACGACGGAACCTACTCGCTGAGCAACCAGCTGACCGGCAACACGCCGGTGCACGTGTTCGCGCCCGGGTTCGTCTACGACCCCGGCCACACCCTGAAGTCGCTGAACTCAGGCGACAACACCTACGACGTGAAGCTGAAGCCGCAGCAGGCGGGTGCGGGCCCCACCTTCTCGGCGGATCCCACCATTTCGGTTTCGGGATCGACGCTGAACTTCCAGGCGCCGATCAGCGCCGGCCCGGGATCGCCCATCGGCTCGGAGCTGCTCGCGGTTGACGTGACCGATGGATTCGCCGTGCTGCTCAACCAGGGCGGCTCGGGTGCCAGCGGCAGCGTGGCGCGCAAGAAGGTGAGCGCCTACGCGTCATGGATCTTCATCGCCACAGACGACGCGTGCCAGGAGAGCACGACGTTCCCCAGCGCGGCGATGCCGCAATGAGCGGTTCACCAGGGGGCGAGCGCGCGAACGAGACGGGAGGCGGGCGAGGCGCCGCGGGGGTCGCGGGCAACAAGCGGCTGACGTCGCTGCTCGGCGTGGCGCTGCTGGCGCTCCTGGTGCTGCAGGTGGCGAGCGCGCTGTTCTTCGCGCTGCTCACGTACAACGTCGCGTTCTTCAACGGACCGGCGTACGACATCGTGCGGCCGGTCCACTTCTTCGTCGGCTTCGCGCTGATGCCACTGCTCGGCCTCAAGCTGGCCAGCACCGGCTGGCGCTTCTCCCGCTACTACCTGCACGCGCGCGCCTACAGGCGGGCGGGGCCGCCGCAGTGGCCCGGACGCCTGATCGCGCCGCTGCTCGTGATCAGCGGTGTCAGCGTGTTTGCCAGCGGCGTCGAGATGTGGAGCTTTCAGAACCAGCTGGGCTGGCCCTGGACCGCGATCCACAACGTTGCGGCCTTCACCTTCGTCGCGGTGCTCACGATCCACGTCGTGCTCTACGTGCGCGAGGCGCACGGCGAGGCCGCCGCCGACCTCACCGCCACGCGCGCGAGCGAACCGCAGCGCGAGCCGCTGGGCGGGCGGCTGACACGCCGCGCGCTCCTCGGCGCCGCCCTGGTGGCGGGCGCGGTGCTCGGCGCCGGCGCGTCCGGGTGGCCGTCGCCCGCGCTGGCCTGGCTGATGCCGCGGCGCGCCGGCGCCGGAGCTTTGGACTTTCCTGTCATGAACTACGAGGGCGGCATGCAGCGCGTCGACGCCGCGCGCTGGCGGCTGCGTGTCACCGGCGCCGTGAGCACGCCCCTGGAGCTGTCCGAGTCCGAGGTTCTCGCGATGGCGACGGTGGAGCAGACTTACGCGATGAACTGCGTCACCGGCTGGTCGGCGACCCGCACGTGGCGCGGCGTGCCGGTGGCCTCACTGCTGGCCATGGCCGGTGTGCATCCTGACTGGGGACACGCCGACATCCGCTCCACCAGCGGCTACCACTGGGATCACCGCCGCTCCGACCTCACGCTGGCGGGCACCCTGCTGTGCACGCACGTGAACGGTGTGCGGCTCAACGGCGAGCACGGGTACCCGGTGCGGCTGGTGATCCCGGGCACCGTCGGCGAGTCGAACATCAAGTGGGTGGACGGCATCCACGTCGCACTCGGTGCGCCCCAGCTGTACCTGGGTGAGCACGTCGATTTCAGCAACCCCACCATTACCGGGCCGCTCCAGCCGCAGGATCCGGCGGGACGTCCGGCATGAGCGCCCGGCGTGTGCTGGTGGTGGTGCAGCTGCTTGCGCTGGCGCTGGTGGTCATCGGCGTGGTGGTGGTCTGGGTGATGGGGCTCGTCGGCTCGCTGTACGCGCACGCCTGATGGCGTCGCGCTGACCCCGGGGCTTCCCGGCGTCGGTCGGCGATCAAACGCGCCTGTCCTCCATCTCCCAGGTGTGGTCGAGGGCGTGCCAGACGAGGCGGCGGACGAAGTAGCGGACCGGCCACCGGCCGCTTGTGGTCGCGCTCCCGCATGCATCGCTGATGGCGCTGCGCATCGATTCGACTGCTGCCGCGTCGCCCACATCCGGCTGCGCCACGCGGACGCCGAGCTTTCGCGCGTACGCGCTCTCCGCGCCGAGCACATGCTCCACCATGCGGTCGCGGTTGCGTCCGCCACCGCGCGGCCCGGGGCGGAGCTCCGCCGGCGAGCGTGCGACCGTCTCGTCGAATTCGTCCCAGGCCGC
>DASUWI010000030.1:0-4021 GCA_036378495.1 Candidatus Dormiibacterota bacterium | reverse complement strand
AATCCATCACGCCGAAAACGGTTCCTGTGACGCGTTGCGCAGATGAGCTGGGCAATTGCTGCAGGCTCGGACCGGTGAACCACAGGAAACTCTGGGTGGCGGTTGGCGCAGGCGAAGCCGGAGGTCCGCCGGTGAGCGAATGGAGCGTCGTGTCGGTGGTGGTATGGAGCTGTGTCCCATGACGCAGCCCCAGTCCTGCGTACAGCGCCAGGGCAAATCCCGCGATGACGGCCACCGAGAGCGCGGCGACTCCGAGCTTGTGTGGCACGCGCCGGCGCGCGTTTCGGGTGACGTGACCGTGAAGCTGCTCACGTACGATGTCGACCAACCCTGTCGGGGTCTCGATCGGGTCGAGCAGACGGCGAAGCTGCGCCGCGATCTCGGGATCGTCAGGTACGTGACTCATGTCTCATGGTGTCTCCGTGGTGTCGAGCATCCGGCGCAACCTGCTCGTGGCACGCGACACCCGCAACTTGGCTGCGTTCACCGAGCAGCCGAGGGTAGCGGCCACCTCGTCATACGGCAGGTCGAGATAGAAACGAAGCACGACCGCCAGCCTCGCCTTCGCGGGAAGCGCGCGCAGCGCCCGGCGGATGTCGACGCTCTCGGCGATGTCGACTGCCTCGTCGCTCGGGCCATGGTGCGGATGAGGCGACAGGATCAGCGTCGCCCACCGGCCCCGCCGCGTCTGGCGACAGCGGTTGGCGACGATGGCAAGGAACCATGGCCCCAGGCAGCTGCCGGGGTGCCGATTGGTCCGGCGATCCCAGGCGCGCAGTGACGCGTCCTGAACTGCGTCTGCGGCCAGACCCGGATCGGCCAGCATTCCCAGAGCGAGCCGGTAGGCCGGCACGAGCAGCGGGATGAGCTCCTCCTCGAAGGCGGCGAGCTCCGTGCTCAGGGCACCAGGCGAGTCCAATGCGGCCGCCGGGGCAGCTCGAGGAATGCTCACGCTCTACATAGGCGCTGAACGGCCGAAACGTGTCGAGGTCTCGCAGAACACCGCGGCCACGCCCATCACCCGGCTCCAGCCGCTTCACCGGCCGGCTCGATCGGAGTCCCGCGAAACAGGAGCAGCAGCGTGAGGTCGTACACGACCTTGATCGCCGCCGCTGCAACGAAGGGCGCGGCGAGCGACACATCCTGCATCAGCGCTGCCGCTCCTGCAGGACCCACCGGGCGCACCGCGTAGCGGGCACTGTTGGTGTACGCGGCCGCGGCGCCGCGTTCGGAGGGATCAACGAGCGCGGCGATGTACGCCTGGCGCGCCGGAACGTCCATCTGTCCGAGCGCGGATCGCGCCAGCAATGCCGTCAGGGCCAGCGGCAGCGACGGCATGAGCGGGATGGCCGCCAGCAAGAGGTTGGATGGGAGATGGGTGAACACCATCGTGTTGAGCAGGCCGATGCGGCGCGCCAGCGGCGCGGCAGCAAGTGAAGACAGCGCCTGCAACACCCCCACAGCGAAGAACACCAGGCCCATCAGCTCGACCGTCGCGCCGTACCGCCGCGCGAACCAGAAGACGACGAAGCTCTGCACGACGAAACCGCCGGCGAACGCATCGGTGGCGAAGAGCAGCGCCAAACGGCGGACGCTCCGCCGCGAGCGCACGATCCCGCCCCGTTCTCCCTGCTGCAGCGGGACGTCGACGGTGGCCGGCAGGCGGCGGATCACGAGCAGACAGATCAGGGCGACGAAGGGAAACGCGAGCAGCCATCGCTGGCCGGCCGGCACCGACGGCAGGACGTGTCGCAGCACGACCGGGCCACCTGCGGCCAGCGCGCCAAGCGATCCGCCGGCATACGCGACGGCGTTGTAGCGACCGAAGACGCGGGCGCGCAGCCCGGGTTCGACGCCGCTGAGCAGCGCCTGCTCGATCGAGGTGATGGGTCCACTCTCGTTGGCGTCCGTCGACAGCGTGCCGGTCAGTGCTGCGACCAGCAGCAGCGGCAGCCAGCTGCTGAGGGCAAACGCTGTGCCGGCAATGCCGAGCACGACGAAGAGCGCGGCGTAGGTGCGCCGCCGTCCGATTGCGTCCGCCCAGCGGCCGACCGCCAACGACGCGACTGCCATTCCCGCCAGCATCGCGGTGAAGATCGCTCCGACCGCGATCGTGGACAGCCCCTCTGTGGCAAGCGCCTCGCCGAGCACCACCGCGCCGAATCCGTACAGCAGCGCTCGCATCGCCTGCGCGGCAAGCACGATACGAGCGACGCGGGTCTGCGACGCAGCGTCCTGCACGCTTCAGCCCCGGGTCAGGACGGCAGCACGCGTGCTCTGCGCGCGGTGACCCTCCAGACCTGCTGGTTCACCTCCACCTCGATCTCCTCGGGACGGACGCGTCGCACGTGTTCGTGGATGAATCGCTGGACCTGCTGTCGCAGACCATCCAGCAACTGCGACGCGTCGCCACCGTCGTCCAGCCGGCGGCGAATCGCGTCGAGGTCGCGCAGCAGCGCATGTGTCTCCTTCGGCGTCAGGACCACCGGCGCGCCGTCGAAGTCGAGCGTCATGGTCATCGGCATCCCGCTATTCTCGCGTGGCCGCGTATGGTTCGTTCGCCAGTCGATGGCAGGGCGGGTGGCGGCGATCGCGTGGTCGGTCTGTGTGTGCGGACGCCGCTCAGCCCGGAGCGGCGTTCACCGAGTCCGCTTGCTCAAGGGATCTGCCCGCGGGTTGCTGCGGGCGCAAACAGCTCGAGTTGAATGTTGTCCGGGTCGCGGAAGACGAGGACGGATGCATACGGGGCGTCAAGTATCGGTGACTGGGTCAGGGGCCGATCGGCCACATCGGCCTTGACGACGCCGTTCGCTTCGAGGTGTTGCTGCCAGGTCTCGAGGTCGGCCCGTGTGGTGACAGAGAGCCCGACGTGATCGAGACCCGTCGTTGTCTCAGCGAAGGGCGCGCCGTCGTTGCTCGCATGGTGATGCAGGACGATCATCAAGCCGCGGTCGTCGTCGGCGAGGAGCTTGCCGACGCCGCCCTCGTGCGGAATGTCGACCTGATGGCGGATGGCAAAGATCTTCTCGTACCACACGACGCTGGCATCGACGTCAGCAACGGTCAGCGCGACATGGTGCGTGCGCGGTTTGACGACGGCAGTCACGAAGCGGCTTCCCTTGTGAGCGTGCGGTTGTGCATGTGATCGAGAAACATCGAGACGACGTCGTCGACGAGCCGCGTCCAGCGGTCACCACCAGGATCGTTCGCAATCTGTTGGCTGACGATCCCCGTGGTCAGCGCCGTCCACACATCCAGCTGCCGCGGATCATGGATCCCGTTCAGCGCGAGCAGGGTGCGTGCGGTTTCAAGAGCGCGGACCGCGGGTGCATATGCCGCCGGGGAGGGCCTGAAGCCGGGGATGGAACGTTCGAAGAGCAGCTGGTAGCGCGCGACGTCCTCGGTGCAGAACGCGATGAATCGTCGCAGGGACTCCGCGAGCGCGTCGCGGGCGTCGCCCGAGAGGCCAGGCCTGGACATCTGTGCCTCGAAGTCGCCGGCAGCATCCTCGAACATGGCGTCGTAGATGTCGTCTTTCGACGTGAAATAGGCATAGATGGTTGGAGTCGTCGTCCCCGCTCGCTCGGCGAGATGACGCAAGGAGAGGCCGGCAAGCCCCTCCTCCCGCACCACCGCCCACGCGGCGCGGACGATCGTCTGGCGCGCCGTTGCACGCCTCGTCGCTCGCCACGCCTGGGCTGTCTTAGACATCGATCGGGAAACTTATACGGCGTATAAGGTCTCCTGTCAAGCGCCGGGCATTGTCACGGCGTGCTGCCCTCGCCCTCACGCAGCTGCGCATCTCGAATGGCGCGAGTCTGCCCGAACACGTCCAGGAAGAGCGCCTCGCGCGCCAGGCGCTGCGCGTGGTTCGCCAGCAGCAGCGACCGCCCGCCGCCGCTCACAACGAGACGTTCTGCGAGCCGCATAGCGAGCTGCGACGCCCGCGCCCGCGCCTGGGGCAGCTGTTCGGCAGTCGCGCGGTCGAGTTCGCTCCGCATGGCATTCACAGCCTCGAACC
>DASUWI010000029.1:0-33344 GCA_036378495.1 Candidatus Dormiibacterota bacterium | reverse complement strand
CGCCGGCGGCCTGCTGGTGAACATGCCGCACGCGTCCACCGTGGGCACGCAGCCGCTGAGCCTGTTCTTCCAGGAGAACCGCGACTGGATCCCCGCCATCGGCGCCTCCTATCACCTCGGCCTCGACGGTCTCTCGGGCTGGGTGCTGATGCTCAACGCGGGCCTGTTCCTGGTGGCCGCGCTGTCGCTCTCGCGCACCGAGATCACCCGGCTGCGCCGGTACTGCACGCTGATGCTAATGACCGAGGCCGCGATCTCGGGTGTGCTGCTGGCCGCCGATCTGCTGCTCTTCTACCTCTTCTGGGAGGGGATGCTGATCCCGCTGTACTTCCTGCTCAGCGGCTTCGGCGGTCCGCGGCGCGGCCGCGCCACGCTCAAGTTCATCGTCTACACCGTCACGGGCAGCCTGCTCATGCTCGTGGCCATCATCTGGCTGTACTTCGATTCCGGCAGCCGCTCCTTCGACCTCGAATCGCTGATCATCAACCCGGGGCCGGCGCAGGCGGTCATGGTGATCCCCGGGCTGAACATCCCCACGTTCACGCCCCAGGACCTCGTGTTCATCGGCTTCGCCATCGCGTTCGCCATCAAGCTGCCGCTCGTGCCGTTCCACACGTGGCTGCCGGATCTCTACGAGCAGAGCCCGCCCACGACGCTTGTGGTCTTTGCCGGTGTTGTGGGCAAGGTTGGCGCATACGGGTTCATCCGCTACGGGCTCAGTCTCTTCCCCCAGCCGGTGAACACGTTCAAATGGCTGTTCGCGGCGCTCGCCGTGCTCAGCATCATCTACGGCGCGCTGATGGCGCTGAGTGAACGCGATCTCAAGCGCATCGTGGCCTACGCCAGCCTGAGCCACCTGGGTTTCATCGCGCTGGGCATCTTCACCGTGACCACCAACGGTGTCAACGGGGCGATCATCCAGATCGTCAACCACGGCATCATCATCGCGGCGCTGTTCCTCATCGTCGGCTACGTCGAGCAGCGCACCGGCACCCGCGACCTGCGCCAGCTCGCCGGTCTGGAGAAGCGGATGCCGTGGCTCTACGTGCTCTTCCTCGTGGCCACGCTCGCGGGTCTGGGCATGCCCGGCACCAACAGCTTCGTCGGCGAGTTCACCATCATGCTCGGGGCATTCCAGTTCAACTGGGTGTACGCGGTGCTCGCCGGCGGCGGCGTGGTGCTCGCCTGCTGGTACATGCTGCGGCTGCATCAGGGACTGATGCACGATCCGCCGGTCGCGATCACCGAGCGGGTGCACGATCTGCGTCTGCGTGAGGGGCTCGTCCTGGCCCCGCTGGTGGCGCTGATCGTGCTGCTGGGCGTGTTCCCCAAGCCCGTGGGCGACATCGCGACACCGTCGGTCACGCAGTACGTCTCACTCGCCGGGCAGCCGCCCGCCGGGCCCAATGGAGGCCAGTGATGCTGGCGCAGACGGCTCCGCTGGTCCCGCTGGTCACCCCCAGCGCCAACGACCTGCTCGACCTGCTGCCCGAGCTGGTCCTTGGTGGCGGCTTCATCGCGCTGATGCTGCTCGACCTGTTCGTCGGCCGCCGCCGCTGGGTGCTCGCCGCCGGCGCTGTCGTGTTTCTCGCGGGAGCGTTCGGTGCCAGCGTGTGGGGCTGGTTCGACAGCGGCAGCGGCCACTCGCTGTACTTCGGCACCGTCGCATACGACAAGTTCGCCATGTTCATCAACATGGTGCTGCTGTTCAGCTCGGCGCTGGTGATCCTGATCAGCCCGCAGTACCTGAACCGGCGCGGCATCCACTACGGCGAGTACTACGCGCTGATCCTCGCGGCCACGCTGGGGATGATGCTGCTGGCCGCGGCGATGAGCCTGATGGTGATCTTCCTGGCCATCGAGTCGCTGTCGATCTCGCTCTACGTGCTCAGCGGCTTCTCACGCCACGATGAGCGGTCGCAGGAGGCGGCGCTGAAGTACCTGCTGCTCGGCGGGTTCGCGTCGGGCTTCCTGCTCTACGGCATGGCACTCGTGTACGGCGAGACCGGGCACACGCAGCTGCAGGAGATCGGCGCCGCCATCCACGCCTCGACCAACGTCGATCCGCTGCTGCTCGCCGGCGTGATCCTGATCTTCGTCGGCTTCGCGTTCAAGGCGAGCCTCGTCCCGTTCCACACGTGGACGCCTGACGTGTATCAGGGCGCGCCCACCTCGGTGACCACGTTCATGAGCGTCACCACCAAGGTGGCGGCGTTCGCCGTCATCGTCCGCGTGTTCACGTACACGTTCCCGGCGCTGTACACGCACTGGCAGGTGATCGTCGCCATCGTCGCCATCGCCTCGATGGTGGTGGGCAACGTGGCCGCGCTGACCCAGAACAGCCTGAAGCGCATGCTGGCGTACTCGAGCATCGCCCAGGCGGGGTACATCCTCATCGGCGTCGCCGTGGGCCCGCTGAGCCCGACCTCGTCGGGATCCATCTCCGGGACGGTGGCCGTCCTCTTCTACCTCGGTGCCTACGCGGTGACACAGATCGGCGCCTTCGCGGTGATCACGATCATGGCCGGAAGGGGAGAGGACCTCGACAGCTACGACGGGCTTCGCGGGCTCGCCTACCGCCGCCCCTACGTCGCGGCGGCGATGGGGCTGTTCCTGCTCTCGCTGGGTGGGTTCCCGCCCACCGCGGGTTTCTTCGGCAAGTTCTTCGTGTTCGCCGCGGCGGTGCAGACGAACCTGACCGTGCTCGCGCTCTGGGGCATCGCCACCAGCGCCGTCTCGGTCTTCTACTACCTGCGGGTGGCCCTCCTCATGTACCAGCGGCCGCGGCCCGACCAGAAGGAGTACCCGTGGTCGCGGACGTCGCTCGCCGGCGGCACCGTGCTCCTGGCGACCACCGCGGGGACCCTCGTATTCGGCATCCTTGTCGTCGTGCTGTTCAACGCCGCATCCACAGCCCAGGGCGCGCTGCTGCCGGCCGTGACCGCGGCCGCGCGGTGAGCTGCCGATGAACGACGCGGACGTGACCCGGCTCCGCGAGGCCGTCGGCGCCGACGCGCTGCTCTGGGAGTACGGCGTCATCGTCCCTCCCGATCCCCGGGCCGCCGTCGCGGCGGTGCGCATCTGCGCGGAGACCGGCACCACCTTCGCGGTGTGCAGCAACTCCCGGGGCAGCAGCGCGTCGCCTCCCAAGGGAGGCCTCCTCCTCAACCTGGAGCGCCTGACCACCGTGGAGCTGCGCGCGCCGGCCCTCACCGTCCGTGCCGGAGCGGGGGCGCCGGTGAGCGCCGTGCAGGCCGCTGTCGCCGAGGCCGGCCTGGCCGTCACCGCCCTGGGCCGCGGCCCCCATCCGGCAAGCGTCGGCGCGCTCGTCGCGCAGGGCGCGGTGCCGCGGCGGTCGCTGACCGGCGTCGAGGCGGTGCTGGCGAACGGCGACACCATCAGCTTCGGCGGCGTGCTCAAGGACGTCGTCGGCTACGACGTGCCCGCGCTGCTGCTGGGCAGCATGGGGCGTCTCGCAGTGCTGCTTGCGGTCACCTTCCGTCTCGAGCCGGCGGCGGCGTCCACCGTCGTGCCGTCCGGCGCGCCCGGCCCGGTTCCCCTCGATGCCGCGCTGGCGCGGGCCTTCGACCCGGAGTCGCTGCTGCGAGCTCCGGCGTGACCGCCGCGGCGCCCAGCATGCGCCTGCGGGCGAGGCGTTTCTGGCGCGAGTACACGCGGATGCGCACCGCGATCTTCTTTCTGATCGGCGTGGTGGCCATCGTGGCCGTGGGCTCGTTCGTGCCGCAGGACGGCACGTCGGATCCGACCAAGGTGCAGACGTTCATCTCCAACAATCCATCGCTGACGGGCATCTTCAGCAGGATCGGGCTGCCCCTCACCAGTGTGTTCGTGTCGCCGATCTTCTACGTGCTGCTCGGCAGCCTGTACATCGCGCTCGGCGCCTGCGTGCTGCGCCGCGGCCGTGCGCTCGCCGTGCGCACCGTGCGCCGCTATCCGAAGACGCCGCAGTACTGGGGCGAGATCGGGTCATGGGTGTTCCACACGTCGTTCTTCCTGCTGCTGGTCGCGGTGGTGTGGGGCAAGGCGACCGGATACCAGGGGCTGGTGACCCTGGTGGAGGGACAGAGCTTCACCGACACCCCGGCGGGCTACGACCAGCTGCAGCAGGGCCTGCTCTTCAACGGCCGGCACGCGGGTTTCACCGTGCGGCTCAACAGCTTCAGCGCCAGCTACGCGAGCACGGGCGAGGCCAGTGACTACGTCAGCAACGTGACCGTCATCGACCACGGACATGCGGTCGAGACCAAGGACATCAGGGTCAACGACTTCCTGGGGTACGACGGCGTCAACGTGTATCAGCAGGACTATGGCTGGGCGCCGACTGTGGTTGTGACCAACCCGCAGGGGCAGACCGTGTTCAGCGGGCCGATCCAGTTCTTCGACGATCCGACGCAGCAGGGAAACAAGGCGGAGGGCGTCGGGGTGCTCAAGGTGCCCGACTTCGACTACACGATCCCGGGCGCATCGCAGCCGGTGCAGCTCGGTGGCCGCCTGGCGCTGTTCCCCGACGCAAAGGTGGTGCCGCAGATCGGGGCCGGCGGCGCCATCGATCCGACGCTGACGCAGTACGGCCCCGGCGGGCTGGCGCCGCGCAATCCGGTGATCGAGCTGCAGCTGTTCGTCGGCGATCTGGGGCTGAACGGCGGCCAGGCGCAGAACGTCAACGTGCTCGACAGCACCAAGATGCAGCCGTACTTCAGCGACGCGCACGTGATCCCGATCCCGCTCGGTGGCAGCTACACCTTCGCCATGCCCGGCGCCAACGGGCAGCAGCTCCCCTTCACCGTGTCGTTCCCCAAGCTGCAGCAGTACTCGCTGTTCCAGGTCAACAAGGACAGCGGCGTGCCGCTCATCTACGCGACGTTTGTGATGGTGATGGCAGGGCTGCTGACCAAGCTGTATGCCCGGCCGCTGCTGGAGCGCCGGGCGAAGCGCCGTAGCGGAGGTGCGATCCGGCTCGACCCGCGCTGGACGTCGAGCGTCAGCGGGGAGCCGGCCGATGAGCCGGCGCAGCCTGAGCCAACGCCGGCACAGCGGCCGTAGCGCGTTCCGCGGGGGCCTCAGCTGCTTCCGCGGGTGCGGTGCTGCGCGACTCCGACGGCGAGGATGGATCCCGCTCCCACGAAGACGACCGCGCACGCGCACGCCGCCAGCGCCACGAGCGCGGGGGCCCATTGGGTCCTCCCGGCCGCAGCTGCTGCGGCCAGCGACAGCGCGCCGATGAGCGACGCTGCGGCGAGCAGCATCGTCGCCGGTGTCACCCAGGTGGTCGCGAGTGTTCTGCTCCGCGGGCGAGACGCCAGTGCGACCATGAACAGGTCGGCGGCGGGCAGCAGGCGCCTGCCGAGACCGCGCAGCGGTGGCGGTGGCGACGCCGGGACGGCGGTGAGCAGGTTGGCCATCTGCGGCTCACAGTAGGGCCGCGGCGCGCGCGCATCGCGGCACCGGCGCGATCGTTACATGAGGATGACCGTCTCACCACCATGGCCGCTCGAGCGCGATGCCGCTGTCACCTGTGCTGTCGAGAGCATCGAGCACCGCCAGGTCTGCGTCTGACAGCTCGAAGTCGAAGACGCGCGCGTTCTCCTCGATGCGAGCCCGATGCGTCGACTTGGGGATGACGATCGCTCCTCGCTGGATGCTCCAGCGGATGAGCACCTGCGAAGCGGTGCGGCCGGCACGCCGCGCCACCTGCTGCACCGTGCGGTCGGACAGATGCCGGCCGGTGCCGAGCGGGCTGTACGCTTCGATCGCGATCCCTCGCTGCGCGGCGGCGTCCATCAGCTGCCGGCGGTACGCGAACGGGCTGAACTGCACCTGGTCCACGACGGGCGGCGTGGTGGCGATGGCCGCAACCTGCTGCAGCTCGCCCACGCCGAAGTTGGACACGCCGATGGAGCGTGCGTATCCGAGCTCGCGCGCGCGCTGCATCCCCGGCCACGCCCACGTCGGACCTTTCTCAGGCCAGTGGATGACGTACAGGTCGACGTGGTCGACGCCGAGCCGTTCCAGGCTTCGTTCGATCTCGGCCACCGGATCGCGCCGGCGCGGGTAGAACTTGGTGGTGATGAAGACGTCGTCGCGCGGCACCCCGCTCTCGCGCAGCCCCCGACCCACGCTCTCCTCGTTGCCATACGCCTGCGCCGTGTCGATGTGGCGGTAGCCGAGCTCGAGGGCCCAGCGCACGGCATCCACACAGGGCTTCCCATCGCGAATCTGCCAGACACCGAGACCCAGGACGGGTATGCGGGTGCCGTCGGCGAGCTCACGAACGTGGGCGTCGTTCATGGCGCGACCTCGCGCGGCCGTTCGCGGACGACCTCGCGCGCGTCCTTGTCGTCGCGCAACCCGAGGTAGCGCGGGTGGCGCAGCAGGCCGTCGTTGGTCCACTCGGCGAACCCCACCTGGGCCACGAGCTCCGGCCGCGCGAAGTGGGTGCCGCGCTCCCGGATCCGAGCCGTGGAGGCGAACGGCGAATCGGGCTGTGCCAGCGCGTCGAGCTGCCGCCGCAGTGTCAGCAGCGTTGCCGTGTCGAACCCCGTCCCCACCTTGCCCGCGTACAGCAGCTGCTCGCCCTCGTGGTACCCGAGGAGCAACGCACCGAATCCAACGCGCGATCGCATCGGATCGGTGAAGCCGCCGATCACGAACTCTTGCTCGTTGCCGCACTTGAACTTCAGCCAATCGGGCGAGCGCTTCGACACGTACGGCGCATCGTCACGTTTCGCGATCAGGCCCTCCCAGCCGAGAGCGCAAGCCTCGGCAAGGTACGCCTCGCCCTCGCGGTCGCGGTGCGTTGTGTACTCCAGCGGTTCGGCGAACGCGAGGCACTGCTGCAGCACCGTCTTGCGCGTTTTCAGCGGGAGGCGGCGCACGTCGTGACCGTCCACATGGAGGACATCGAAGATGAAGTACGTGACCGCGATCGAGCTGCTGCGTGCGACGGCCGGGTCGCTGATGCCGAAGCGGCGCTGCAGGCGGCTGAAGCTCGTCTGTCCGTTTTCCAGCGCCACCACCTCCCCGTCCACCACGACGTCGTGCGCCTGCGCGTGCAGCGCGTCTGCGATCTCCGGGTACGTGTTGGTCAGCGACAGCTGATTGCGCGAGAGCAGACGCACCTGTGAATCCGTGCGGAACGCGAGGCAGCGCTCGCCGTCGAGCTTGCGCTCGAAGATCCAGCCATCAGCGGAGAAGTGATGGTGCGTCAGGGTTGCCAGCATCGGCGCGATCCACCCCGGCTGCGGGGACGCGATCAGCTGCGCCCGCGCGGCATCGTCGAGCTGCGCAAAGAGGCCGGTGGCGGTTCCGCCGGGGCTCATCGAGTTGACCGGTCGCGACGCTCCGCCACGTTACACGCTGGTGGCGCCCGCCGTCTCCGCGTGTTCCGCGGCGATGCGGGCCGGCGACCAGTACTCGAGGCGCTGCAGCGCCTCGCCGTCATAGTCGAGCACGAGCATGCCGCCCTTGGCGCACTGCAGACGGTGCAGCGCATACGGTGGGCGTCCGTCCGCCTCCACCCAGAACGCCTGGATCGGGTCACCGTGGCTGAGGCAGATGCCACCGTCTCCGGGATGGTCGTGCAGCAGCTGCATCAGGGGGCGGCGCACGCGGGCGGCCATGTCACCGATGCGCTCGTCGATCGGCAGCAGCCCGGGCCACGCCATGTGCACCCACCACAGGGGCCGCCGCCAGGGCACGTCACGAGGGCGCACCCCCTGCAGGTACAGCCCGAACCTCGCCTCGGTGAGCTCGTCCGTCGCCTCGACCGGCACGTCGTGCAGGTAGGAGTCGATGACGTCCGCTGTCTGCCTCGCGCGCTCCAGCGGACTCGTGAGGATTGCACGCACGGGCGTGGCTGCGAAGAACCTGCCCAGGGCATGCGCCTGCTCGACGCCCTTGGGGCTCAATCCGAACGACGGAAGATGGCCGTAGAGCACGCCCTCGGGGTTCTGCACGTCACAGTGGCGCACGAGATACAGGCGGGTGCGCGCCGCGCCGTTCATGTCACGCCTCGACCGCTCGAACCGGCGGATATGCGGGGCTCCACATCGCGGCGCGCACCCGCGCCTCCTCGTTGCCCGCGGGCTCGGTGGCCAGTCCCTCCGCCGCGGCAGTCCGCGCCACCGCGACGGCAACACGCTTCGACACGATGCGCACGTCCTCCACAGGCGGCATCAACGACGCGCCGGGCTGCGAGGCATCGACACACGCGGCGATGGCCTCGCCTGCGGCGGTGAGCATTCCCTCCGAGACGCTGCGCGCATGCGCAACGATCGTGCCGAGTCCCAGACCAGGAAAGGCGAACGCGTTGTTGGCCTGGCCGATGACGAGCGTGTGGCCGGCGTGATCGACGGGCGCGAACGGGCTTCCCGTGGCGATCAGCGCCCGTCCGTCCGTCCAGTGCACCAGGTCCTCGGGCGTGGCCTCGGCGAGTGAGGTCGGGTTGGAGAGCGGGAAGATGATCGGCCGCGGTACGCGCCCCGCCATATCGCGCACCACCGCCTCGGTGAAGACCCCGGCGGTACCGGCCGTGCCGATGAGCACGGTGGGGGAGATCCGGCGCACCACCTCGGTGAGATCGATGTGCACGCCGTCGCCGCGCGTCCACTCGAGCACGTCGGCGGCGGGACGCGCATACGGCCGCTGGAAGTCGCGCAGCGTCGCGGCGTCTGCGTCGACGAGCAACCCGTGACGGCCGACGCACCAGAAGCGCTGCATCGCCTGCTCACGGCTCAGCCCGCTGCGCATCATCGCGTCACGCATCTGATCGGCGACACCGATGCCCGCCGTGCCGGCGCCGACTATGACGACGCGGTGGTCGCGCAGCGGGATGCCGGCCGCGCGCGACGCGGAGAGCACGCCGGCGAGCACCACCGCTCCTGTGCCCTGCATGTCGTCGTTGAACGTGCACACCGTGTCGCGGTAGCGCTCCAGGATGCGGCGCGCGTTGTTGGGACCGAAGTCCTCCCAGTGGAGCAGCGCCCGCGGAAACCGCCGCGACGCCGTGCGCACGTACGCGTCGATGAACTCGTCGTAGGCCGCGCCGCGCACGCGCTGGTGGCGCGCACCCATGTACGTTCCGTAGTCGAGAAGCTCGCGGCGGTTGGTGCCGACGTCGAGCATGACCGGGATGGAGCGCGTGGGGTTGATGCCTGCGGCGGCGGTGTACACGGCGAGCTTGCCCACCGAGATCGCGATGCCGCCCACCCCCCAGTCGCCGATGCCGAGGATCTGCTCCGCATCGGTGGCGACGAGCAGGTCGATGTCGTCCGGTCCCGCGCCGAAGTTGTCGAACGCCTCGTCGATGCCATCGATGTCGTCGATGCTGAGATACACCCCGCGTGGCCGCTGGTACTCCTCGCTGTAGCGCTCGATGGCAAGGCCGACTGTGGGCGTGTACACGATCGGCAGCATCTCAGCGAGATGTTCGCCGAGCACGCGGTAGTACAGATCCTCGCTGCGGTCGTGCAGGTTGGCGAGAAAGATGTAGCGACTCAGATCGTCGCGCTCCTCCGAGTACTGCAGGTAGGAGCGCCGTGCCTGCAGGTCGAGCGTCGTCACCGCTGCCGGCAGCAGGCCGGTGAGACCGAGCGCGTGCCGCTCTGCGACGGTGAACGCCGAGCCCTTGTTCAGCACGGGTGTCTCCAGCACCTCGAATCCGCGGGCCCACGTCTCCAGAGCACCGTCAGGCGCCAGACGGAAGTTGCGCCCGCGGGTCTGGCTCATGCGCCTGAGCGTAGCGCCTCGCTGCGCCGAGGCGCTTACGCCGCGGACGTCGCGATGAACGTGTCGAGCAGCGACATCGCCTGCGCCGCCACCGACCCGCGCAGCAGCTGTGTGCCGTGATCGCTGCCCGAGAGCACCTCGAGCTGTTTGTGCGCGGACGGGCAGGCCGCGTACATCGCGCGGGCGTCACCCGGAAACTCGCCGTTGTCCTGCGCCGCCATGAACAGCACCGGCAGGGTCAGCTGCCGCGACGCCGCCAGGCCGTCGAGTCCCATGAAGCTGGTGGGCGCGGACAACGCCGCCACCGCGGCGATCGATTGCGTGCTCGACGCCGCGGCAACCAGTGCGCCGGTGCCGCCCATCGACGCACCCACGAGCACGATGCGCGTCGCACCATCGCTGCGCAGCTGCTGCGCCGCGCCGCTCACGTCAACTGCCAGGTGGGTGCGGAAGTCGAAGGCGAGCGCGCGATATCCCAGGTCGCGCAGATGCTTGGCATACGCGACCCAGCCGCAGAGGTTGGCCATGTATTCGTGGGCGAGCACGACGCCCACTGTGCCGCCGCCGAACTCCGCGCCGGGCACCTGCTCGTCGGCGGCGCTGAACGTCACCGCGCGCGCCTGATCGCTCGGCTGCACGCAGCTGTCGAGCGACACGTGACCTGCGGGCAGCGTCGGCGGCGACGGTGTGGCGGCAGCCGAACCGCATGCGGCGAGCGCCGGCAGCGTCAAGACGCAGAGTGCTGCTGCGAACGCGGTGTTCAGCCGCATCGTGAACCGTCCCTCGGAACGCCGATGGCGCCCCCGGTAGGAATCGAACCCACGACCGACCGCTTAGAAGGCGGCTGCTCTATCCCCTGAGCTACGGGGGCCGCCACATATAATCGCTGAGCCGACAGCAGTTGGTCCGTGGTGGCCATAGCTCAGCTGGTTAGAGTGCCAGGTTGTGGCCCTGGAGGTCGAGGGTTCGAATCCCTCTGGCCACCCGTTTTCGCGTCGGGTGCTGACGCTCACGCCGCTGCGTCGCGACTCCTGCACGGCGTGCCGGTGGACGGCTGCGCGCGGCAGCCGCCCACGTGCGCACTCACGCCGGTGCCTTGGCGTAGTCCTTCAGGCTCTCGAACTCGACCGCTGCGTACCGGTCGTTGCCTTCGACCCAGGCATCGTGTCCGGGATCGATGCGGTACGCGTCGCCAGCCTTGAGCTGAAATTCGCTGCCGTCCGCCATGCGAATGCCGAGCTGGCCTTCGATCACGTACCCGATGTGCGCCGTCTGGCACCGGTCGGTGCCGACGATCGGCTTCACCGACCCCGACCAGCTCCACCCCGGCTCGAACTCGACGCGACCGATCGTGTGCGATCCGAGCGAGCACACCCCGACCTTGCCGTGCTCGAACGTGCGCGTCTGATCCGGTGTTGCCGTCCCCTTGACCTCCCAGGTTTCCATATTCTTGCCTCCGTTGTTGAGCCTCCCTGTGGCGGCTCGGTCGGCACGATGATGCTGGGCGGTTTCCGGAAATGAATCGGGGAAACGCCCTACAAGTCTCCCGAGAGAACCTCGGGGTGCCGCACCGCGTACGCCGCCGCTTCGGCGCGGCTGCGCAGCTCGAGCTTGTCGAGCACGCGGCCCACGTGGTGCTCGGCGGTCTTGTGGCTGATGAAGAGCCTGCTGCCGATCTCGGCGTTGCTGAGCCCACTGCCGAGCAGCCGCAGCACCTCGCGCTCACGACGCGTCAGCTCGCCGGACTCGCGCGGTCCTCGGGGGCCGGCGTCGCCGAGGTCGCGGAGCAGCGCCGCCGCCTCGTCGAAGTCGCGACGAGCGCCGAGGCGCCCGAAGGTGCTGAGCGCAGCGCGAATGTCGGCGATCGCCACATCAGGGTCGATGTCCCGGCGCGACCGCCCCGTGTGCAGGCGCGCGCGTGCCGCCTCGAGGGGGAGCTCCAGCTCGTGGAACATTGCCACGGCGCGTTCCAGGTGGGCCGCCGCGGCGGCAGGATCGGCCGCGAGATGCGTACAGCCCATGGCGAACTCGGCGTCGGCGATGATGCTGCGCTGTCCCGAGAGTGAGGCGAGACCCATGAGCTGCGTGGCGGTGTGGCGCGCCGACTCGTTGTTGCCAATTGCGAGCTGAACCTCGACGAGCAGCGCGAGCAGTGGCGCGGCCAGCAGCGACGCGTGCCCCACCTGCTCCAGACGAGCATGCAGCATGCGCGACGCAACGGTGGGGCGCCCCTCTGCCAGCCGCAGCCGCACGACGGGCCGCAGCGCCAGCGGATGCTCCTCCAGCCCCGCCAGCAGCAGCTGCGCCTCTTCCAGCAACCCCTGCTTCAGGCGAAGCTCGGCCAGGCGGCTGATGGCGATGACGCCGAGCGCCTTGTGCCCGTTGTTGAACATCTGCACCGCGCGCAGCAGCGCATCCTCCGCCTCCTTCCAGCGGCCGGTCGCGGACAACACCGTGCCGTACGTGACGTGACAGAAGGGAAAGAGCGGCTTGGCATCGAAGCGCTGCGCGAACTCGTTGACAACGCGGCACCACTGCTCCGCGCGCTCGAAGTCGCCGACGCGCTCGCACGCGAGCAGCGTGTTGCAGTAGACGTCGGACAGCGACCAGAAGCTCTTCAGCTCGCCGCCGCTGGCGGCGGCCATGGCCTCGTCGAGCAGCGCCATCCCCTCCGCCACCTCGCAGGCGTAGACGCGGGCGAGACCGAGCATGCTGAGGCCCACGATCTCGAGGTCGTGATCTCCGAACCGCAGGCCGAGGTCGATCGCGAGTCGCGAGAGCTGCCGCATCTCGCCCGAATCCGAGGTCATCGCCGCCTTGATCAGCGCCAGCCACCCACCCTGGGGACACGCGCCGGCCTTCTCGAGCTGCGCGTCCGCGCGGCTGATCCAGCCCCCGGCCGCGGGGAGGTTGCCGTGCACGGTGAAGTACTCACGAGCCAGCCACGCGGCGACGCGCACGGATTCGGCGTGACGGCCGCCGTCCACGAACTGCGCGTAGGCTCGCGCCCGGAGATCGAGCGCTTCGGCGACGTCGCTGGCCCACCAGCGGGCCTGCCCCAGGCCGTCGAGCGCATCCGCCGACTCTCCGTCGCCGAGCGCTGCCACGAATGCCTCGGCGGCGCCTCTCCAGTCCCCACGGTCGAGTGCCGCATAGCCGGCGCCGACCGTCCCCAGTGCGGTGCCTCCCATCAGGGCGAAGCCTACCCCGTCCCCGGCCGCTGCTGAGGCGATCTGGGACCGCGACTTGCGCTTTGCAACGGTCAACCCACACCATCGGCGCTCTGTGTCTCCTGCCACCGGTCTCCGCCGCGCCGTGCACCACGTCAGCGACGTGGCCCTCGGCGGCGCCACGCGCTTCCAGGACGGCCGGCTCACGCTGAACGTGGAGGAACTGCGGCGCATCTTCGATGACCCGGCGCTGGCCTCGGTGGCCATCTCCGTGGTGCATCCCGGGGAGAGCGCGCGCATCGTCAAGGTGCTCGACGCGGTGGAGCCCCGGGCCAAGCCTCGCGATGCAGACGGCATCTTTCCCGGCTTCGTGAGCCCGGCCGATTCACACAGCGGCAGCGACACCCACGTGCTCCGCGGCGCCGCGGTGGTCACGGCCGGCTACTTGCCGAGGGCGCAGGAGGCGCTGGCGGACATGTCCGGACCCGCTGCGGCACTCTGCTTCCTCGCCTCCACCCACAACGTCGTGGTCGAGTTCGTGCCGGCCTCGGGTGCCGACTGGGCCGACGTGGCGGCAGCCCTCCGTGTGGGTGCGCTGCGGCTGGCGAATGCGCTCGCCACGGCCGCCGTGGAGACGGCCGCGGACGAGGTCGAGGACCTGACGGCGCCCGCTTCGCCGCCGGCCGAGGCCGCCGGGGACCGCTCGCTGCCGCGCATCGGCGCGATCACGAACCTGCAGACGCAGGGCGCGTTCAAGGATGTCTACGTGCGCGGGCGCAGCCTCGCCGGATCCCCGCCCCTCGCGGTCGATGCCGGCGAGATCGAGGACGGCATCGTCGTCAGTGGCCAGTACGGCCACCCGGCGCTGAAGAACCCCACCTTTCTGCACCAGAACAACCCGATCGTGGCCGCCCTGCGCGCCCGCGACGGCGTCGATCTCCGGTTCGCCGGGCTCGTGCTCTCGCCGGAGCCGGTGGAGCAGGCGGCCAAGGAGACGACGGCGCGGCAGGCAGCGGAGCTCTGCCGCGACCTCGGCTGGGACGCCGCCATCGTCACCAAGGAGGGCGGGGGCAACGCCGACTCCGACGTCTCGCTGAAGATGGACGCGCTGGAGGCTGCGGGGGTCACCGCGGTCGGGCTGTTCGCCGAGATGGCCGGGGCGGACGGCAGCGGACCCCCGGTGGTCGCGCCACCGGAGCGCGCCACCGCGATGGTGAGCACCGGCAACTACGACCAGCGCCTGCAGCTCCCGGCGGTGGATCGCGCGCTCGGCGGGTCGCGGTTCGATCTCCTCGACACCGACGCCAGCGCGGCGATGGAGGTGCCGACAGCGGTGGTCTACGCGGCGCTGAGCCCACTGGGCTGGGGGCGGCTCACGGCCTCCGCGGACGGCTGAGGCGGGTGGAAACGCACGCGCCGGTAGCATGACCATCGCCGCATGAGGGTCGTCCACTACATCAATCAGTTCTTTGCCGGGGTCGGCGGGGAGGATTCCGCCGCCGTCAGGCCGGAGCGTCGCGACGGTGCCACCGGGCCGGGACGCCGCCTCGACGCCCTGCTGGGCGAGGAGCACTCCGTCGTCGCCACCGTGTTCTGCGGCGACGACGTGGCCGCCTCGGACCCGGATGCCATCGAGCAGATCCTCCAGCTGATCGCGAGCACCGGTGCCGACATGGTGCTGGCCGGGCCGGCGTTCGGCAGCGGCCGCTACGGCATCGCGTGTGCCCGGGTGGCGAGCGCCGCTCACGCGGCAGGTCTGCTGGCGCTGGCGGCGATGGCGCCGGAGAACCCGGGGGTGGGGGAGGCCGCCGCGGTCCCCGTGATCGAAAGTGGCGACACCGCGCGGCAGATGGGGCCGTCGCTGGAGCGGCTGGCCACGGCAGCGCGCGAGCTTGCGGCCGGGAAACCCGCCGCCTCCCTCGACGGGTTGATCGCCACCACGCGGCGCGTCAACCGCTTCTCCGATCACACGTCGGCCGCACGCGCCGTCGACCTCGTGCTGGCGCGCCTTGCCGGTGACCGAGCTGCCACCGAGATCCCGCTGCCTGACTTCGGCCACGTCGTCCCCGCCGGCCCGATCGACGACCCCGCCACGGCGCTGATCGCGCTGGTCAGCGAGGGCGCGGTGGTGCCCGCCGGCAACCCCGACCGCCTCGAGTCGGCGCGCGCCCACAAGTGGCTGCGCTACCCGCTGCAGGGGCGCGACAGCATGGCGGCCGGCGAGTACCAGTCGGTGCACGGCGGGTTCTCCACGGTTGCAGCCAATGCGGACCCAAACCGGATCCTGCCGCTGGACGCGGCGCGCGAGCTCGAGCGCGCGGGCCGCATCGGCAAGGTGTACGACGAGTACCTGGTGACCGCCGGCAACGGCACCGCCGTCGGCGACGCCGCGCGCTTCGGCGCGGAGTGGGCCGCCGAGCTGAAGCGTGCCGGGGTGCGCGCTGCCATCCTGACGTCGACGTGAGGGACCGGCACGCGTTGCGGTGCAACGCTGGCGAAGGAGCTGGAACGCTCGGGCATTCCCACTGCGCTGCTCTGCAACCTCGTGCCCATCGCGCGCCGCGTCGGCGCGCCGCGGGTGGTGCCGACGCGAGGCATCCCGTACCCGGCCGGCGACCCCTCGCTGTCACCGGAGGACGAGCGCGCCTGGAGGCGGACGCTGCTGGAGACCGCGCTGCACGCGATCTCCACGCCGGTGCACGGTCCCACCGTGTTCGAGCCCGAAGGCACAGCCGAGCCGGCCGCGTGAGGCAGCGGTGAGCGAGGCCACACCGGTCGTCTCCGGCGCCACCCAGGTGCTGGCGCATCTCCCCGGGGTCGCCCGGCACGGCTCGAAGCCGGAGCGGGAGCTGTCGCGCCACGCCGAGCTCGAGGAGCAGTTCCTCGAATCGCTGCGCAGCTTCGACGAGGCCCTCGCGTACGCCCCGCACCAGGCCTACCTCGGCCACGTGCACCCGCGCGACATGCCGCCGCGGCCGTGGGTGCGGCCCATGGCGGAGGCGGGCGCCGCCGCACCGGCGAACGGCGACCGGCGATTCGCCCCCGACGGCGAGCTGATGCCGGAGAACGAGGCGCTGGCGCTGATGGCGATGGTCGACGACTTCGATCTCATCACCCTCGACGAGGATGTGGCACATCGCGCGGCTGCGTCGCTTGCGGGCCATCCGCTCGCGGCCCGCCTGCCGCTGCCGAAGCTGGAAAAGGCGGCCGGCGACGCCGAGGCGGCCGCGGCGGAACCCGGTGCGCTGAGCCTGCACCTGGCCTCGCGCACGCTCGCCGGCGGCATGCGCCATGGTCACGACGAGGACCAGGCGCTGACCGCGACGGTGCTGCTCGAGAACCTGGCGTGCAAGGCGACGGCGACGCTGGCCCTGCTCCATCTGCTGCAGCAGCGCGACGTCGACCCACACTCGATCGAGTTCGTGATCAGCTGCTCGGAGGAGGCGGTCGGCGATCGCTACCAGCGGGGAGGCGGGAACATGGCCAAGGCAGTGGCCATCGCCGCTGGGCTGGACCAGGCGTCGGGCGCGGACGTGAAGAACTTCTGCGCCGCGCCGCTGCCGGCGATGGTGGTGGCCGGGTCGCTCGTGGCCTCGGGCGTCTTCCGCCGCGTCGCCGTCGTCGCGGGCGGCTCGCTGCCCAAGCTGGGGATGAAGTTCCAGGGCCACCTGAAGCACGGCCTCCCCGTGCTCGAGGATGTCGTCGGCGGCGCCGCGCTGCTCGTCGAAGCAGACGACGGCGCGTCCCCGCGAATGCGTCTCGATTCGGTGGGCCGCCATCGCGTCGCGGCGGGCAGCTCCAACCCGCAGATCATGGAAGCGCTCGCGGTGGAGCCGCTGGCTCGGCTCGGGATCAGCATGCTCGAGGTCGACGACTACGCCACCGAGCTGCACGACCCCGACGTCACCGAGCCGCAGGGCTCGGGCAACGTTCCCGAGCGCAACTACAAGCTGCTCGCGGCGCTGGCCGCGCGGCGCGGCGACATCGCGCGCGAGAGCATCGAGACGTTCATGGCCGAGCGTGGCATGCCCGGCTTCGCGCCCACGCAGGGCCACCTCGCGTCGGCGCTGTGCTACCTGCCGCATGCGATCCGGCGGCTGACCACGGGCGACGCCACCCGTGTGCAGATGATCGCCAAGGGCAGCCTGTTCCTGGGACGGATGACACAGCAGTCCGACGGCATGTCGGTGGTGCTCGAACGCAACGCCGGCGTGGCGTAACTCGCCGCTTGCCGTCGTCGAGCCACTGATGGCACAATCATGATCGCAGAACATGAGTTGACCACCTTACATGCACATTACTGCATGTAGCTTATAAACAAAGGAGGTGATGGCGAGAGTGTTCGGCAACAAGCAGGTCGTCGTGCTCGGTGAGCGCGATGGCATCGCCGGCGGGGCGATCGAGGCCTGCGTGAAGGCAGCCGGTGGGACGGTGGCGTTCGTGGCGACCGAGTGCTTTGTTTGAACGGCGTCTGGCGCCATGGACCTGCACCATCAACAGGTGATCAAGGAGCTGGCAGAGCAGCATGGACCGGAGAAGGTCCTGGTCCTGCTCGGCTCTCCTGACTGGGAGAGCGCGGAGCTCTCCGCCGAGACCGTGGTCCTCGGCGACCCCACCTACGCAGGTCCGCTGGCCGAGGTCCAGTTGGGCCTCCCCGTTTACCACGTGCTCGAGGACGAGGTGCGAGGCGCCGTGCCCGAGGACGTCTACGAGGAGCAGATCGGCGTCATGGCCGATGTGCTGGAGAAGGACGAGATCGCCCGTGCCGTCAGGGCGATGCGTGAGAAGGCGAATCAGGAGACAGGATGAGCGTAGCCGAGGCCACCCGCGACAACTTCCGTGACCTCGTCGCAGAGGGAACCGTGCTGGTCGACGTCTGGGGTCCGCAGTGCAAGGAATGCCTGGTGCTGATGCCGGAGGTGGAGCGCATCGCCGGGGAGCTTGAGCTCGCGCTGGTCAAGCTCGAGGCCCCGAAGGCGCGACGCATCTGCATCGAGCTGAAGGTGATGGGCATGCCCACGCTGCTGCTCCTGAAGAACGGGCAGGAGGTCTCCCGCGTGGGCGGGCAGGCGCTGACCGGCGAGCGCGTGCGCGAATGGCTCGACTCGGAGCTGAGTCCCACGCCAGGCTGAGCGCGCGGTGACCAGCTCAGCCCAGATGGGGCAGGTCGCGGAGGTCCGCGCGGCTGCCGGGCAGGATCACTGACGATCCGGTCGCTGTGGCCACCAGCTTTCCGTCACTGTTGACCACATCTGCGCGGGACGTGGCCATCGTGCGCCCCCGGTGCACCACGGTCCCGGCGGCGGTGAGCAGCCGCCCGTCGGGCGGTACCGGGCGCAGGAACTGGACGCGGAGGTCGGTGGGGGCGTACGCGGTGCCTGCGGGCACCGTCGTCTGCACGGCGCCGGCGAGGGCGAGCTCTGCGAGGCATGCGGTGACGCCGCCCTCGAGCAGCCCGAGCGGCGATGTGAGCCAGTCGCTGGCGGCAAGCGTGAACACCGCACGGCCCTCGCTCGCTTCGACGGGGGCGACGCCCAGCAGGTAGGTGACCGGCGGGGCCGGCAGCCGCCCGTCGATCAAGCCGCACATGACCTCGAGCCCACTCTGCGACGACCAGATCTCGTCGGCCAGCACGGCCCCCGGCGCGGGCCGCCGCCAGGGCCCCGTCCAGTCGTCGATGCTCTCGTGATGCCCGGCGGTGGCGTCCGCCGCGGGCTCCGCGGTCGCGGGCACCGCGAAGACGAAGCACCTCGACGTGCCGTGCGCGATCAGCCGGCCGGCCTCATCGGTGATGAACGTCTCGGAGAGCGCCAGGTGGCGGCCGCCGTGCACCAGGTTCCCGCGCGCCACCAGGTGTCCCGAGGCGGGCACCGGGCGCACCATGCTGATCGACAGCTCGGTCGTCGTGTACCCCGTCGCCGGCGGCAACGACGCCTGCACGGCACACCCGAGCGGCCCGTCGGCCAGGATCGCCACCTCGCCGCCGGTGACGATGCCCTGCGGGACGCGGAGCCACTCGGTGATCGGAAGCGTGAAGGTGGCCGCGGCCTGGCCCACCTCGGTGATGCGCAGCCCCACCAGGTGCGAGATCGGTGGCCAGGGGAGCTGCCGGCTCATGATGCCGCGCAGCACCTCGATCCCCGCGAGCCCCAGCACCTCGGCGGGCAGGTGCCCGCCATGAACCGGCTCGTTGGTGACGGCGCCGGCAGCAGCGACGTCGCGCGCGGGTGCCGGACTCACGCGCGCTCCACGAGGTGCTCGCGTCCCGGCGGGGGCTCGTACGGCTCCGGCCAGAGGTCGGTCACCTTGACGATCACCGCCTCGCGCACCTCGAAGAAGGCCACGGCGAGCATGGACTCACCGTCGAGCGTCCAGCGGAACAGGAGACACCCGTTGGGATCGTCGCCGAGGACGAGCACGGGCTGCACGTGCCAGTCGCCCGGGTACTCCGCGTTGAAGCGGACGTATCGCGCGCGGCCGCGGATCCGCTCGCGCGTCTGTGGCAGCTCGTAGACCACATCGTCCGCGAGCAGTGCGCCGAACGCGGTCCAGTCGCGGCGCTCCAGCGTGTCGGCAAACGCGCTCACCAGGGAGCGCACTGCGTCAGCCGTCGCTCTCCCCGCCGGGCGCATCGGCGCATGGTACCCCGGCGGTGCTGTCTGCGTTGCAGACAGCACCGGCAACAACGAGTGGGCTACCCGTTCCAGCCGGGCGGCGGCGTCGCCGCCGGGAGCAGCGCCTCGACGGCGTCGCCATTGGTGCGCACCTGGATCACCGGCAGCGGTGTCACCGGATGATACGAGCCCGGCTTCGGTGTGCCGTCGAGGTTGAACTGCGCGAAGTGACAGGGACAGTTGATCTGCTTGCCGGAGCTGTCGGTCTGGAGAATGCAGCCCTGGTCGGTGCAGACCGCGGACAGCGCCGACACGCGTCCGTCGGTGTTGAGCACAAAGCCCTCGATCCCACGTTCGGAGAACCGTTGCACGGTGCCGAGCTTGAGCTCCGACATGCGCGCCACCTGCACCCAGTGGCCATCGCTCGGGGTCAGCGTCGGCTGCGCCGGCACCGTGGAGCCCGCGCGCAGGTGCTCGATGCCCACACCGGCGCCGATGCCGGCGGCGGCGGCGACCCCGGCGGCGGCAAGGAACTTGCGACGGTCCGGCATGGGCACGCGCTCCTCGCCGGCGCCCTGGCGGAGCCGGCGCGCCAGGCCGTCGACGAACGCGGGCGAGGGATCGGCGGCTCCGGGGTGGGCCGCGTGCAGGCGCGCGGCGACCCGCATGGCGCCGGAGTCGTCGCCGGCGGGGGTGCGCCGCGGCCGGCGATCGCGCAGGATGGCGTCGATGTAGCGCTGCAGGCGGCGGTCGGCGCGGCTCACGAGGGCGGCTCCAGCTGTGCGGCGCGCCGCAGCGCGCGCAGCTGCATCACCTTGGCGTTGCTCACCGAGATCCCCATTGCCGCGGCGGTCTCGCGCACCGAGTACCCGCGCAGGAATCGCAGCTCCAGCACCGTGCGGTAGTTGCCCGGCAGCCGGTCCAGCAGCGGCGCCACGTCCGCGTGCGACTCGACGGCCACATCGTGGTTCGGGATCGACTCCTCGTGGATCTCCTCGAGCACGGTCCCGTGGCGCTCGCGCCAGGTGTCGGCGATGACCGTCCGAGCCGTGGCCCGCAGGTAGGCGCGGAGCTCGGCGTCGCTGACGCCGGCGTGGAGACGCGGAAGGGCGCGAACGAAGGTGGCCGAGGTGATGTCCTCGGCGTCGGCGCGGTTGCCGGTCCGGGCATAGACAAATCGATAGAGCGGCCCAACATGCTCCCGATAGACCGCCTCCCAGTCGGGCGCCTGCGGTTCGGCATGGACAACATGCAGCGGTGTGGATCCATCGGCCGGGGTCACGCTCGTGTCCAAGAGTACGTCCCGAGGTTACGCCGCGACCACGGTGCGAGTTCAGAACGAGGCTGCTGCGGGCACCCCCCAGACGGGCACGCGTGCGCTGACGCGGCACTCGGGCGCCTCGTGGCGCACGGGAAAGACGCGGTCGAGCTCGCGCTCCGGCAGCGCCAGCAGCTGCTCGCGGCAGCCGATGTCACACGCGATCAGGTGCGCGCGGCGCAGCGCCGTCAGCTCGATGTCGTCGCGGATGAGGTCGCGCCAGCAGTCGTCGGGCGCGGTGACGAGCGACATCGCCTGCGGCCAGATGTCGTCGAACCACGCGAGTGCGATGCATCCGTCGTCGTCCATGCTCGCTGCCACCAGTTCGAACAGCAGCTGCGCATCGTGGTAGCGGTCTTCCACCAGCTCGGCGGGTGCTGGCCATTCGGTGGCGAGCAGGTCGCCGATCGCCTGGGGCAGGTCGTTGCAGATCAGCGCGTTGTAACCGAGGAGCGCTGTCTGTCGCGGATTGCGAACCGGCGCCGCGGCGCGCTCGTGCGCCGCCTTCCATGCATCCGCGGTGACGAGCGCAAGGTCGTCGCCCTCGGGCTCGATGGTGATGAAGTAGAAGTCCACGAGCAGGTCCAGAAGCGTCAGCGTCCAGTCGCTGTCGCGGAACTGACTGCGCTGTGCCGCATCGGCGATGTACTCGCACGCGATCGCCCAGCGATGCGCGAAGTCGGCCCGCGGGTCGGTGCACGTGTCCCAGCGTTCCAGCAGCGCTGTCATGCGGTGCCGTGCGCGACGGCCGCTGTGATCCATGCTCGGAATCGTCATCAGCAGCGCACGTTACGTCGTTTGTACCTCGTTCCGCTAGTTGCAATCGCCAACTCATACAACGCATTCCGTGAATGCGTGCACAGCCGTGGAGGTAATCGCACAGCGCGAATGTGCGCTATTCCCCCGCGGGAAACGTGTAACTCTTGAAGGGTACGGCGGCGCCCACATTTATCTGTATCACCGCGTGCTGCGTCAGCTGCACGGCGCGCGGATCACCGGAGTATCGAGAGCCGTTGACCAGAACGGTGACAGCGCCGGTTGCAGGTCCGGCGCTCGTCGCGGTCAGCGGCTGACCCCAGATGTCGAAGAGCGTTCCCAGCGTGTACGTCGCCGCCGCCGGCGGCTGCACGTGGACGATGCCGTCACCCGTGCGCGTGTTGAGCCAGTAGTAACAGGCGCCGCTGACGAAGGGCCCGGCATCGGTGGCTGCGGTCTGGAGTGGCGGGCCCACGCCGATCCCGGGGGGAACCTGACGCGCGGCGCCGTCGACGTAGATGGCGAGGTGGACGGCGGTGCGATGTGCGGTCGATGGCGTGGCGTCGCAGGTGACACCGTCGACCGCGCTGCCGCCGGCGGCGCCGGCGAGCGACGCGAGCTCGGGTGGCGTGGGCGTCGGAGCCGGCGTCGGCTGCGCCCCCGGCCCGCCGCGACCGCGGGTGAGCACGATGGCGAGCACGGCGGCCAGCACCACGACGGCGGCGGCGCCGCCGGCAAGCCAGACGCGCTGCCGGCTCCGGGCCGGCGCCGTGCGCGCCCGCTGCGCCTCGAGCCGCCGGTCGCGCTTCCGCCGCGACGCGGACCGCGGCGGCCGGCGATTGGGGGGGATCTGGCGCCGGTCGCTGCCGGGCCTGCGCTGCTGAGGCATGGGTGGGCGCACTGATAGCACATCGCAGCTGAAGCTCATCCGATTTCGTGTAGACGCCTCCGACGGCGGTACGCTGAGTCCATGAACGCGCAGCAGCGTGCGGGCCGCTGGCTGGGTTCGGTGCTCTCCGACTACCTGGATCGCTCCGTGGTGCTGCAGCTCGGCGGCGTTTTCGTGGAGCAGCCGGCGATGCTGGACGTCTCGCCGGTGGAGCCGCGGCCCTTCTGGGAGGCCAGCCGGGTGGCCGATCCTCGTGCCGTGTGGGTGGAGCGCTCCTGGGAGACCTTCGACGGCCGCGGCTGGCACGAGCACGAGCTCGCCGGCGACAGTGCCGGACCGGGAGCGCACCGCGGCAGCCGGCAGCTCTATGCGACGGCGCACATCGGCCCTCGGGCCGCCGCGGCGCCTCTGGTGGTGCTCTTGCACGGGTACGCATTCCCGTTCACCGGCTTCGACCGCTGGATCGCGTGGCGGCTGCGCCGCCGCGGCGCCCACACCGTCCGGCTCGAGCTGCCGTTCCATTTTCGACGGGCCGTGCCCCGGGAGCACAGCGGCGACCACTTCTTCAGCCTGGACCCCGCGCACATGCGCGCCGTGCTGCGCCAGAGCGTGGAGGACACCGCGGCGGTGGTGGCCTGGGCGCGCCGCGAGGTCACACCGGACGTGCGGCTGCTGGGAGCAAGCCTCGGCGGGCTGATCGGGCTGCTGCTCAGTGCGCAGGTGCCGATGGATCGCACGGTGGCGGTGGCCCCGCTCTGCGACGCCCCCGTCTCCTTCACGGAGTCGCGCGCCGGCGCGATGCGGCGCTACATGGGCATGATCGGCGAGGCCGCGCGGAACTGGGGCGCCGATCCGGCGTCCGTTCGCGACGTGCTCACCGAATCGCTGGCACCGATCGTGCCGCGGCGCCTGCGTCCGGTGACGCCCCCCGAGCGGATCACCATCGTGGAGTCGGTCGGTGACCGCATCGTCGGCGCCGAGCCGATGGAGGAGCTGGCGCGGGCCTGGGGAACGCAGCTCTGGCGCTACCCGCATGGGCACATCACCGTGATGAACGCCCCGGGGCTGCCGGAGCGCATTGTTCAGCACCTCGCCGGCCCCTCCGGCGCGGACTCGCCAGACGGCGTCGCGCTCGCGGGCTGAGGCTCCGCGATGGCCGCACGGCTCGCGCTGCTGCGCCGCGAAGGCGCAACCAGCGATGGCCGGCGCTACCTCATCCGTCCCGCGGCCCGCGAGGATGCGCCTGCGATGGTGGCGCTGCGCGACGCCGTCGCCGCCGAAGGCGATCTGATCGCCGCGGCGCCGGGCGAGCGCTCGGTGGTGGAGGAGGAGCTCTCGCTGAGCACGCTGCTCAGCCAGGGCGGGCTGCCGCTGACACTGCTGGTCGACGGCGACGTCGCCGGGCAGCTGCTGGTGAGCCGGCGCAGTGAGCGCTTCCTCTCGCACATCGGAGAAATTGCCATCATTGTCAGCAATCAATGCCGTGGCCAGGGACTGGGGCGGCAGATGATGGAGGCGGCCATCGACTGGGCCCGGGCGGTGGGCATCACCAAGCTGTCGCTCAGCGTGTTCACCAGCAACGAGCGGGCGATCGCACTGTACCGCGCCATGGGGTTCGAGGAGGAGGGGGTGCGCCGCCGCCAGGTGCTGCTCGCCGACGGGCCGCGCGACGTGCTCCTGATGGCGCTGCACCTGTGAAGCGGCGCGCGCAGGCGGGCGGTTGGGGGTGAGAGCCCCTGCTATTCTGCGGCCGGAATGAGCGATCCCCGCCCCATCGGTGTGTTCGACTCCGGGGTCGGCGGACTGACCGTGCTGCGTGAGCTGCGCCGCCAGGCGCCGCCTGAGCGCCTGCTCTACATCGCGGATCTCGCCCACTTCCCGTACGGCCCGCGGTCGCAGCACGACGTGCGCCGGCTGGCGCTCGGTCTCATCGACCTCCTCGCGGGCATGGACACGAAGCTTGTCGTGATCGCGTGCAACACGGCATCCGCGGCGGCGCTGACCGTGGCCCGTGAGCGGTTCGACATCCCCATCGTGGGGGTGATCGCGCCCGGTGCCCAGGCGGCCGTGGCGGCGACGCGCCGGGGCCGGGTGGCCGTTATCAGCACCGAGGGCACCATGCGCAGCCAGGAGTACGTGCACGCGATCAAGGAGGCGAACCCCGGCGTCGCGGTGCTGGGACTGGCGGCGCCCGGACTGGTGGAGATCGTGGAAGCGGGCGAGGCGGACACGCCCAACGCCGAGCGAGCGCTCCGCGAGACGCTGCAGCCGATCATCGCCTGGGGCGCCGACACGCTGGTGCTCGGCTGCACACACTATCCCCTGCTGCGACCCGCCATCGACCGCGTGCTGCGCGGCCGGCGCATCCGCGTGATCGACAGCGCTGAGACCACGGCCGCGCGCGTGTGCCGCATCCTCGAGGTCAACCGTCTGGGGGCCCGGCGGCGTATCCCGGGTGCGATGGAGGTGCTGACGACGGCGGCGCCGCGCCGCTTCACCCGCACGGCGGCCCGGCTGTTCGGCGACGCGATCCCGGTGGCACGCGTGGTCCGGCCGGCGGCGCCACTGGTGGCGCTGCCGGCACCATGAGCATGGCCACCGAGGAGCTGCTCGAGCCCGTCGCGGCGGATCTGCAGGAGTTCGAGCGCCGTCTGCACGACTCCATCGCGAGCGACCTCGGGCCGATGGCAAGCGCCATGGACCTCATCGTCAAGGCCGGCGGCAAGCGGTTGCGGCCCGCGCTCGTGATCCTGTCCAGCCGTCTCGGTGAGCCCAACACGGACTTCGTGTTCAACGTCGCGATGGGGATCGAGTTCATCCACACCGCCACGCTGGTGCACGATGACCTGATCGACAACTCGCCGACTCGCCGCGGCGTCACCACCGTGCACGAGCAGTTCGGTCCCAACCCCGCGATCATCATCGGCGACTACTACTTCGCCAAGGGCGCAAACCTGCTCGCGGCGATCGGCGAGCCGCGCATCGACGCCGCGATCAGCAACGCGGTGATGACGATTTGCATGGGCGAGCTGCTGCAGATGACGAGCCGCAATGCGTACGACCAATCCCTCGAGGACTACCACCGCAAGATCGGCCGCAAGACGGCGACGCTGCTGAGCACGTGCTGCTACTGCGGGGGCGTGGTCGCGGGGCTCCCGGAGCCGGCCACTGAAATGCTGCGCCAGTACGGCCACGACCTCGGCATGGCGTTTCAGATCGCCGACGATGTGCTCGACTACATCGCGAGCAGCGCCGAGGTGGGCAAACCCGTGGGTGCGGATCTGCGCCAGGGCACGGTCACGCTCCCGCTCATGCTGGCGCTGCAGGACGGTGACGCCGGCGACCGGCTGCGCGCCATTCTCGAACAGCGGACCCTGACCGACTCCGACTACGACGACGTGGTGCAGCTGGTTCGCATGTCACCGGCGATCGCGAGTGCCGAGGGCCACGCGCACGAGTTCGCGGCGAAGGCGCGCGCCGGACTCGACGGCTTCCCGGACTCCGCCGCGCGACGCGCGCTCATCCGCGTCTGCGACTACGTGGTCGATCGCCGGATCTGACGTGTCGCGTCAGATGGCACCGAGGTGTGCGACCCTCTCCCCGAACGCGCGCGCGTATGCGATCACCACGAAGGTGGCGACGATGAAGCCCGCGGCTTCGACGTACATCGTCCACGATGTGGTGCTCGACACGCCTGCGTGTTCCGCGCCGACGGCGAACGAGATGGCCCGGGCCAGCTCGACTGCGGTGATCAGCACGACCACCACCAGCAGCAGCCGCGCCAGCGTGTACTCGCGCCTGAACGCCCGCCGCAGCTGGCTCACGCTCAGCCGCTCGGCGCGACGGAAGGTGGTCGCCGGCTCTAGCGGGCCGCCGCGTACACGCAGCAGCGCAAGCGCGAAGAAGACCGCCGCCACCCAGCCCACCAGCACCGTCACCGGCGTCGGCGACTGCGCGACGAACGTCTTGAGCGCATCCAGGTGCGCCCCCTCAGCGATGCGCAGCACGTACTCCTGATGCAGCTGGAACAGCTTGTACCCGGCGAGTCCGCTGCCCACGGCAGCGATGACGACCGCAAGCGTGCGCACCGTCACCGGCCCGCGATGGAGGAACACCAGCTCCTCCATGGGGCGGCGATCGTCCTGGGTGTACACCGTCGCATTGTAGGAGCGGATTGATGCGAGCAGCGCGTGTTCGCGCGCGTTCCTCGCTGCGCGTCGCCACCTACAACATCCTGCTCGGTGGCCACGAGCGCGAAGCGCTCATCGCCGGAGTTCTCGGCCGCGTCGAGGCCGACGTCATCGCGCTGCAGGAGGTGTGCAACCTGCGGTTCGCGGCCTCGCTGGCGGAGCGTCTCGGCATGGAGGCGCTGCTGGGCGAACCGTCGGACCCCGCTCCCAGCTGCCACACCGCGATCCTCACGCGGCGCCGTGTCCGTCGCTGGCAAAACCACCGCCACCCCGGCCGCATGCTGCGCAGCCACCTGGAGTGCGAGATCGAGACGGGGTGGAGGGACCTGCCGCTGATCGGTGTGCACTGCGTGCACCTGGCTGCACGTTTTGGTGAGCGCAACAAGGGGGAGGCGCGCCGCATGCGCGAGCTCACGGCGATACTCGAGGACATCGCGGCGCAGCCGGCCTTGCCGCATCTGATCGCCGGGGATTTCAACTCGGTGTCACCGGGCGACCCGGTGCTGGCGACGACCTTCTTCCGCAAGTACAACGAGCTGCGCCGCCTGGGGCTGCTGATGAGCCAGGCCGACGGCACCCTGGCGCCGGCCGCTCGCACCGCGGAGAACGCGGCCGAGTTCGACGAGGCCTGGCGCCGCGCCGGCATCGACCCGCGGCTGGAGGGCGGCATTCCGGTGCTGCCGCGCGTGGTCGGTCCGCTCACGGCGAACATCCCGGCGAATCGGGCGATCGATCGCTTCATGGCTCGGTTCATCGAGCGCTGGACGGTGGAGCGCATGCTCCGTCACGGCTACATCGACTCCTTCCGGCGCGTGCATCCACGCGCGCACGGATTGACGGTGGCCACGTGGACGCCGGCAGCACGCGTCGACTACATCTTCGCCACCGCCGACCTGGCGCAGCGGCTCGTCGCGTGCGACGTGGTGGGCGACCGGCGGTGGCCCGATCCCGATGCATGGCACGGCTCTGACCACTTCCCCGTCGCCGCCGATTTCACCTAGCGCTGCGCTGGCAATCTGCGGACTGGGCTGGCATCATTGCGGCCCGAGGGTGAACGAGGAGGGACATGGCAGCACAACCGCCGCAGCCGCCCGGACCGCCCGGCTATCCGCCACCGCAGTACCAGCAGTACCCGGTGCAGCAGTCCAACGGCGTCGGCGTGGCCGCCGGAATCGTCGGCATCGTCAGTCTCGTGATCGCGTTCGTGCCGTTCGTCGACTTCGTGTCGATCCCCGGTGGCATCGTCGCGATCATCCTGGGCGTCATCGGTGTCAACCGCGCCAACACCATAGGCGGCACGGGCAAGGGCATGGCCATCACCGGCATCGTGACGGGCGCGATCACGATCGCGCTGGTCATCGTGTTCGTGGCGTTGGTGTACTCGTATTTCGCCACGCACAACTTCAACAACATCGTCATCCCCTCCTTCACGCCGTTCCCTACCTAGCCGCGACGTCTTACCAGTCGCTGTCGTCCGCAGGAATGAGCGGCGCCTCGTCGGGGAACCGGCTGATCACTATGAGGTAGTAGACGAGCATTCCAAGCACGACGTCGAGGATCAGCACGCTGACAAAGCCGCCGTAGCCGATGGCAGCGATGACGCCACCGAAAACGGCGAGTACGGTGCCGTAGATCGCCAGCCGTTTGGCGGTGTGAACCATGGCAAACATCCGGAACCCACCGAAGGCCGCCAGCAGGTATCCGGCGACCACGAGCAGAAACCCGATCAGACCGAGTGCGAAGATGCCCGAGGTGGTGCCGCACGAGGTACCGGGTTGCGCGAAGGCGCTGCAGTACGCGTTGATGGTGCCGACGACCCAGAGGCCGGTGACAGAGACCAGGATCCAGGCGACTGCGGCGACGATAGAGAGGATCCCGATGACGAGGCCGAGGACCTTGGCGTCGACGCGCAGCTTGAGAGGCGGGTCGTCGGCGAACCGCGGGTTGGTGAGCCCGTTGCTACTCATGCCGACTACGGTAGCGCGGCTGCTGCGGGATCGGACCGCGACGGCCGGCGTTGTTTCGTGCGAGCCTCAGACGGGCGGCGGAGGAGGCGGCGAGCCGTAGCCGCCCGAGGCGACCAGCGGCATCTCACCCGGGAACCGGCTGATCACGACCAGGTAGTACACGACGATGGCGACGATCAGCGCGAAGATGAAGCCGCCGACGCCGCCGTACCCGACGATCTGCAGAATCCCGCCGACGACGTTGATCGCCAGGCCGTAGATGACCTTGTCCTTGCCGGCGCGGTTCATGTTGTACATCTGGAACCCGCCGATTGCGTACAGGAGCTCACCGACGATCGTGATGATGACGCCGATCAGCGCGAGCCCGAAGATCCCGGTGCTGCACGTCCGACCGAGGATGTTGTCGCAGATGTTGTTCAACGCGAATATGGCCGGGAGCGCGACCAATGCGATGACGAGGCCGATGACCGCGAGAATGCCGATCACGAGCCCGAGAATCTTGGCGTTGACATTGAGTTTGATTGGCGGATCGGCCGCGAACGGCGGATCCGTCAGCACGTTGGCCATGGGTTGGCACACCCTCCTATGTGTGTGATGGTGTCAGTTGAACCATGTGAGCCAGGCGCGAGTCGTCGGCCGGCTGTGCGGCAGGATCCAGCTGTGTCTCAGTCCGGCAGCTCCTCCCCCAACAACTCTCTGACGGTACGGCGTGGCTCGGCATCATACCCGCGCAACCAAGCTGCCAGGGCCATCGCCACCAGAGCGAGAACAGCCACCACGAAACCCGCGCCCGCGGCGCGTCCGCCGCCGGCGATCAGGATCAGCTGCACCAGGAGCACCACTCCGGTTGTGGCCGCGACAGCGGTGCGCGCGCCGCGGTCCGAGATCCTCCCGCCGATCAAATCCGCGACGGTGCCGTTGCGCATGAGGACGAGCAGCGCCTCGGCGGCGACGAGCAGGAAGAACACGAACCCCAGAGCTGAGGCGCGGAATCCGTTGACCGCCACATGCGAGCCGCCGGAGGTGTACGCGTACCACGGGAGGTACGCCGCCAGGACTCCGAGCAGCACCGCTGCGGTGGCCGAGCGATCTGACCAGTCGAAACGTGTGGGCATTGGCGACTCCCTCGGCGAACCGGCTGAATGTGGGTCACGCCAGATGGCGGACCGTGGGTGGGATTGGTTCGAGCGGATGGTATGCAGCCTCCGCTGCAGTGTCAATGTCGACTGCGTCGTTGTCTGGTACCGCGTTTGTCGCGCCGGGATCCGGCTTGTTGCGCGGCCCCGGGCTGGTTCTCGTCGACCGGATCGGCGAGGCGCAGCGGCGGTGGCTGACCGTCGGCCAGCAGGTCGCCGAGCGTCGCCCAGCCAAACTGTTCGCGGCCGATGCGCAGCAGCCCGATGAAGGTTGCCGCTGTCGCTTCCGCGTCGGCGAGCGCGTGATGCGGACGGCGATGCGTGACGCCGAGGCGCTCGCAGAGCCGCTCCAGACCAATCGTGTCGCGCAGGCCCCACACCTTGGCGGCCAGCCTCGTGGTGTCAACGTTGTCCGCGTCGAGCGCGGCGCCGACCGTGCGTGCGATCAGCCGCGTGTCGAATGCATCGGCGCTGTGCTCGACGAGCACCGAGCCCTGCACGAAGCGGCGGAAGCGCTCGAGCACGCGGCCGACGGGCGGGGCGCCGTGGAGCGTTTCGCGGCTGATGCCGTGGATGCGGCGTGCGTACGGGTTGATGCGATCGTTGCTGTGCACGAGCGTCTCGAAGCTGAGCAGGTGCCGCTCGAGCGTGAAGGCCACAGCTCCCAGCTCCACGAGGTGGTGCGGCGACTGTCCCGTGGTCTCGCAGTCCAGTGCGACGAAGCGGAGCTGTTCGATCGGCGTGTCGTGTGGGGGGCGCGGCGGCGGAGGCTGGTCGTCCGGGTCTTGCAGCGAGGCGAAGGGTTCGGATCCGGCCGGACCCAGTCTCGAGATGAACTGATTGCCCATCGGGATCGGGCCGCGGCGGCGACCGTAGCGGCGTTCCTGCGCCGGACTCACGGAGCCGCTCAGAGGGTGGCCCGCCGATAGGGTGCCGGTTGGTGCATCGACTCGGGCCTCATCCCGATCACCATATACTGGCTTCCGCCTCATGTGTTCTTCCAGGCGGGTCCGTTGACGCGCGTCGTCGCCGCCGGCGTGAGCTTTCGCACCGCGCCGCTGGAGGTGCTGGAAGGGGCGTCGGTGCGCGAGGACGATGCTCGCGGCGTGCTCCGCTACCTGGTGGGACACGCCGGGTTCAGCGGGGCCGCGGTGCTCTCCACCTGCAACCGCACCGAGTTCTACCTCAGCTGCGACGACGCCTCGGCCGCCGATGTCGCCAGCCGGCTGGCCCCGCACCTCGACCCCGGCGACGTCCACCACGTGGCTCGCCATCTCTCGGTGCGAGCCGACGCCGACTGCATCCACCACCTGTTCCGTGTCGCCGCGGGCGTCGACAGCATGGTGGTGGGGGAGGCGCAGGTGCTCGGCCAGCTGCGGCAGGCGCACGACCTCGCCCGGGCGGCGGGGACGCTCGACGCGCGCCTCGACTTCGTACTGCGGCGGGCGATCTCGGTCGGCAAGCAGGTGCGCACGCAGACTCGGCTCGGCCACGGCGCCGGCAGCCTGAGTGAGGTGGCGGTGGCGTGCGCCCGCGAGGTCACCGGGCAGCTGCGCGACCGCGGGGTCCTGCTTGTCGGCGCCGGCAAGATGAGCACGCTGGCGGCCCGCCGACTCCGCGAGGAGGGCGCCCGGGTGTTCGCCACCTCTCGCGGCGATTCCAAGGAGCGTCTCGCGGATGCTGCCGGGGCGGTGGCGGTGGATCTGGACTCGCTCGTCGACCTCGCTCCCGAGGTCGACGTGATCATCTGCTCCACCACCAGCAGCACACCGGTGCTGCTGCCCCTGCTGGTTGCCGCCATCCAGGCCCGCCGCGGGCCGCGGGCGCTCTGCATCGTCGACATCGCCGTGCCCCGCGACGTCGATCCCGGGTGTGCCGCCATTCCCGGGGTGACCCTGATCGACATCGCCGAGCTGGGCCGTCGGCTGGACGGCCACCTGGCGGCCCGCAACGCCTACGTCCCGGAGGCGGAGCGGCTGATCGCGCGCGAGCTGCGGCGGACGGTGACGGTGGTGGGCGAGCGTGACGCCGCCGGTCCCACGATCACGGCGCTGACCCGCCGCGCGGAGGCGATCCGCCGCCGCGAGGTGGAGCGGACGCTGGCGCGCGCGCCGCAGCTGGACCCGGATGTTCGCGAGCGGATCGACGTGCTCACGCAGAGCCTGGTGCGCAAGCTGCTGCACGACCCCATCACCCATCTGCGGGAGACCGCCGGCGACCCCGGCGTGGCGCTGGTCCTCCGCGACGCCTTCGACCTGGACCGCGACGTCGAGCTCCGCGGCGCCGCCGTCGCGGCCGACGCCACAGGCGCCGCGCCGGAACGGTGAGCCCGGCCGCGGGGGCGGTCGTCGTGCGGCTCGGCACACGGGGCAGCGCGCTCGCCCGGGCGCAGGCCGAGATCGCCGCAGCCGCGCTGCGGCTCGCCGGTGCGACCCGCCTCGACACCGTCGTGGTCCGCACGCACGGTGACCGCCACCCGCAGACCGCGGTCGAGGAGCTGTCCGGCCAGGGCTGGTTCACCGCCGAGCTGGAGCGCGCCCTGCTGGACGGCGAGATCGACGTCGCGGTGCACAGCTTCAAGGACCTCGCCATCGAGCGGCCGCCGGGCCTCGTCGTCGCTGCGGTGCTTCCCCGCGGCGACCCCTGCGACGCCCTGGTGACACGCGACGGAACCGTTCTCGCCGGCTTGCCCGCCGGCGCCCGTGTCGGCTCCAGCAGCCGGCGCCGTGCCGCCTTCCTTGCCGCCGTACGCGGTGACGTCGAGCCGGCGCCGATCCGCGGCAACGTGGACACCCGCCTGCGCAAGCTCGACTCCGGCGAGGTCGACGCGCTGCTGCTGGCGGCGGCCGGCCTCGACCGCCTGCACCGTGGCGGCCGCGTGGCCGAGCGGCTCGACCCCGCCGTCTTCGTACCGGCGCCCGCGCAGGGGGCGATCGCCGTGGAGGTGCGCCGCGGCTCGGCTGCCGACGCGCTGGTCCGGGGTATCGGCGACACGGAGGCGGAGATCGCCGTGACCGCGGAGCGGACCGTGCTGGCGGCCTTGGGTGGCGGCTGTCTGCTGCCGCTGGGCGCGTGGGCTCGTGTCGACTCCGGCCGGCTCACGCTGCACGCGGCGCTGGCCCGCGACGACGGCAGCATTGCTCGGGCGCGGGTCGACGCCGACCCCGGCGATCCCGAGGCGGCGGGTCGCCACGCCGCCGAGCTGCTGCGATGAGCTCGCTCGACGGCCGCCGGGTGCTGGTCACCCGCACCCGGGAGCGGGCGTCCGGCCTGGTTGACCTGCTCCACACCCGGGGGGCGGTTGCTGTGGCGGTGCCGCTCATCGCCACAGAGCCGCTGGCCTCGCCGCAGGAGCTGGACGAGGCGGCGGCGGCGCTCACCGCCTCGCCGGGCTCGCGCTGGGCGGCGTTCACCAGCGCCACGGCGGTGCGGCTGGTGATGGGTGTCGCCCGGGAGCGCCTCGACGGGGTGCGCCTGGCCGCGGTGGGCGCGGAGACCGCGGCCGCCCTGACCGCGTACGGCCGCAGGGCCGACGTGGTGGCCGCCGAGGCGGACGC
>DASUWI010000028.1:0-4589 GCA_036378495.1 Candidatus Dormiibacterota bacterium | reverse complement strand
CATCCATCCCTGCCCAACTACATCGCCGCGACGTCGGGCACGGTCCAGGGGGATGCCGCCACGACAGACTGCGCGCCGGCGGAGTGCCCGCAGCAGCAACCGAGCGTCTTCGACCAGGTGCACGCGGCCGGAGAGCAATGGCGGGCGTACGTGCAGTCGCCGCAGCCTCCGTGCGGCTACGCGACTGCCGCGTACTACCCCTCGCTGGTGGCACAGTGCGCCGCCTCCGTCGTGGCGCTTGGTGACCCGTCCGCCGGTGCGCTGCACGGCGACCTCGCCGCCGCAACGCTGCCCGCGTACGCGTTCATCCTGCCCGACGGGTCCGACGACACAGGCCCGCCGGCAGACCGGTTCCTCAACGACTGGGTCACCGCGATCACGTCGTCACCCACGTACAGGGAGGGCACCACAGCGATCCTGATCACGTGGGACGAGGGGGGCACCGACCGCACGGCCGGGGAGCGCTGCGATGACAAGGCCCATGCCGGCGTGACGGCGTTTCCGGGCTGCAACGTGGCCTTCATCGCGGTGGGCCCGGCGGTCGGACAGACGCGCTCGTCCGAGTACTTCACGCACTACTCGTTGCTGCGCACCACCGAGGAGATGCTCGGCATCTCCATGCATCTGTCCAATGCGGCGACGGCGCGCAGCATGCGCGCTGCGCTGCACATCTGAGCTCACCCCGGGAGGTTCATCACCGTTGACTCCACATAGGACGATCGTCCTCGTACTCGCGTCCACGGTCCTGGCCGCCTGCTCCGCCGCGGTTCCGCCGGCAGGGGGTAACGGCGGCGCCACCGCAGTATCCGGGCGAGCCTACGACTCGATGTGCAACTTCAAAGCACACGCGCCTCAGGTGTACTCGAGCGTGATCTGGATCTGGTTCGGCGACCTCGACGAGGGCCAGGTCGCATCCAGCGGCAGCGTCATGCCGTACACGGGAACGCTGCTGGACCGATGCGGCATCGCGCTCAACTACCACAACATCACGCATCCCTACGTGCCGAACGCAATCGGCGCCACCTCGGGCGTTGTTCAAGGGCAGGCGGCCACGACCGACTGCGCGCCGGCGGCGTGTCCGCAGAATCAGCCGAGCATCTTCGACCAACTCCAGGCGGGAGGACGTCAGTGGCGGGAAGACGTGCTGGCGCCGCAGGGCACGTGCGCCGATGGACCCGCCGCGCACTACACCAGTCTCGCCGCTCATTGCGCTCAGTGGGAGGCGCCGCTGGGCACCCCGCAACGTGGCGAGTTGCACGATGAGCTTGTCGCCGGCACGCTCCCCGACTACACCTTCATCCTTCCGGACATCGCGCACGACACAGGGCTGCCGGCGGATCAGCTGCTCAGCGACTGGGTGCCGGCAATCACTGGATCGGCCGAGTATCGAGCGGGAAAGGTCGCCGTGTTCATCACCTGGGATCAGGGACTGACCGACCCCGTCGCCGGCGAGCCCTGCGCAGACCGTTCGCACGCCGACCCGGCCGCGTATCCAGGCTGTCAGGTGGCGTTCATCGCGGTCGGTCCGGCCACCGGTGCAGCGCGCTCGAGCGATGACTTCACCCACTACTCCCTGTTGCGCACCACCGAGGAGATGCTCGGTCTGAAAGACTTCCTCGGCGCAGCGGCGATGGCGCCCTCGATGCGAGCGGCTTTGCACGTCTGAGCGCGCGACCGCGCTCGGCGCGTCAGTCCAGGTGAAACAACTTCGGCAGCGGCGTCAGGTTGCGACAGCCCTGCTCGGTGACGACCACGAGGTCCTCGATGCGGACGCCGCCGAGTCGCGGATCGTACAGGCCCGGCTCCACGGTGACCACGTCCCCCACTTCGAGGATGCACTCGACGTCACCCACACGCGGATACTCGTGGATCTCGAGCCCGACTCCATGCCCGGTGCCGTGGATGAACCGCGCATCGCTCTCGATGTCGCGGTAGCCGTCGGGGAGCGAGCCAAAGCCGTGCGTCTTGAAGACTTCGCAGATCGCGAGGTGCACGTCGCGGCCATTGACGCCGGGCCGTACCATGTCGAGCCCCGTCTGCTGCGCCTCGAGCACCGCCTCCCACATGCGCTCCACCTCCGGCGGCGCCGAGCCGCGCACCACCGTGCGCGTGAGATCACCCCAATAGCGCGTGCCTTTGTCGAACGGAAAGATGTCGAGCACGATGGGCAGGCCGGCACGCAGCACGTCGCTGTGCGCGCGGTGCGGGTCGGCCGACTCCGGCCCCCCGCAGCAGATCGAGTCCTCGGTGCCGCAGCCGAGCTCCACCAGCCTGGTCTCGACGGCAGTGATGAGGTCGCGCCCCGACAGTGGCCGGCCGCCACGAGTGAGAAGGCCGTCCTCGATGTCGGCGGCGGCGATCACATCGATGGCTCGCTGCACGCCCTCCATGCCTGCGCTCTCGACGCGCGCGAGCTTGTCCACCTCGTCGGCGGTCTTGATGCGCCGCTCGCGGCGGTACAGGTCGTTGCGCGGCGCCACCTCGACGCCGTGCGCGCGCAGAGCGTCGGCGATCACCGCGGGAAAGTCCGCGTCCACCGCGATGCGCGAGAGCTCATGGGTGCGGCAGACCTCGGCGACCAGCAGCGCCCACGCGTCCTGCTCACTGCCGGCGGCGCGCATCTTCTCGGCCAGGCCCAGGTCGCTGGTGGAGCGCACCGCGCCGGCGCGGGCTTCGATCCGTGCACGGCCCTCCTCCATGCTGTTGACCCAGAGTGTGGTGTCATCGCCACCACAGTCGACGAGCACCACGGGGTCCGGAGCCAGAAAGCCCGTGCGGTACAGGATGTTCGGATGGTGGTAGGTCTCCCCGAAAAGGACCACCGCGCCGTCGCCGCTCACGGCAGCAAGCGTAACAAGCCCGGCTCGCGGGCTTCCCGTTCCGCGGGTCAGTAGTGCGTGGGTGGTGCACCCATGCCTGGCCCCGGCGGAGCTGCGCGCTGCGAGCGCGACGTCGAGACGGCTCCCGACAGCCGTCGGCCGCCTTGGGTAAGTCTTCGGTAACCCAAAGCCCGGCACGATCGTTTGTGGTGGTGCCGGCGCAAACTCCGTGCGTGCGGTAGCTGGAGGAGGCCGCGGTGGCGATCCGTGAGGGAGCAAGAACGGCGAGGCTGCTCGCCGCGCCCTCGGCAGCCTTGGCGCTGATGTCTTGCAGTGGTCACTCCGCGTCCGGCCTGGGATCGAAAACCGTCTCGCCTACCTCCGCCGCAGCCATCCCAACGTGCGCCGCAGCGGTCTACGGCAAGCATTGTCTCTCGCCCGCGCCGATCCCTACTCCCACCCCCGCAGTGCCGGTGGTAGCACTCAGTTCGGTTGTGTTCGCGGATCCTTTCCACGGCTGGTCGGTCGGATCGGATTGTTTCCAGCAGTGCTCCATCGAAGTGGCGACGACGATGAACGGTGGCATCTCCTGGCAAGCCCCACAGATCGTCGGGACGGTATCTACTCCGCCGGCCGGCGACTTCGCCGCGGTTGCGGCTGATATCCGGTTCGTCGGGCAGAACGGATGGATCTTCGGTCCCGGAATCTTCCAGACCCACGACGGCGGACGCTCCTGGCATCGAACTGTCGACGCGACGATCGATAGCATCGAACCCTACGCAGATACGGTCTGGGCAATCCAAGGGTGCAACGCTGCCCCCTGCACACCACGGTTGCTCGTGTCGCAGCCAGACAGCGACACGTGGCAGATGGCGGTTCCGCAGCCTGCGTTCGGCGTCGAGGCGCCAGGACAGCCAGGGATGCCGGGCACGGTTCTCGAGCGTGCGCCGGGCCGAGTCGCCTTCGTGTCAACAGCGAGCCAGGATGGACAGCAAGCGCTGTACGTGAGTCGGGATATCGGCCGTTCCTGGCAGTCCCTGAGTGCGCCGTGCACGGGGATCGTGAGCGTGCGAAGCGTCGATGGGCAACAGGTGTGGGCACTCTGCTCCGTGCCCTGCTGCACGCAGAACTACGTCAAGGGGCTCTATGTCTCCAGCGACGGCGGCCAAAATTGGCGTAGACAGGCCGCGACAGACCCTACGCCCGCGGGCTCGATACCTTTCAGGGGGAGTGCTGAGGCCCTGGCGGTTACGTCACCATCCGTCGGTCTGTTCGGCGGCTTCGGTGAGGCAGGAATCTGGCGCAGCACCGACGTCGGGATCACCTGGCGGCCGGTATTCAACGACGTCTGCTTCGGAGGCGGCAACGCAGTTGCGCAGCTCTGGTTCGTGAACGCGCTCAACGGATGGGCAGTGTCGGGTACGAGCGTCGACGCCAGCTGTCCCAGCTTGCTCCACACCGTCAACGGCGGTGTCACGTGGACTGCAATACCGTCGCCATTCGGCGGTGCGCACAACTGAGGATCTGGAGGCCCTCGGTTCGATCAGGTGCGCCAGCGCACGGCCGCCGGGACCGATAGCCACTGCGCTCACTTGGCTGCGGTGAGCACGTCGCCCTCGTAAAGCACGCGCACCGATAGCGGTCAGGTGGCTTGCATCATGCCTGCAGGACGCCGAGCAATGCGGTGGCCCACTCGGTTGGGGTGGTGTGTGTGAATAGCTCACGCCGCCGGTTCGGAATCTGTCCGGAGTGGTGGTCAGCGGGGGACTC
>DASUWI010000027.1:0-10558 GCA_036378495.1 Candidatus Dormiibacterota bacterium | reverse complement strand
GTTCGCGCAGCGTTTTCAGGCGGCGTTCGGAACGCCGCTGCCGGCGCAGCTGTTCGCGGTGCGCAGCGCCGCGGCGCAGCCATGATTGCCGCGACCGTGGAGCGCGTGGGCGTCATCGGCGGCGGCGTCATGGGTTCCGGGATCGCCGAAGTGTGTGCGCGCGCGGGGCTCGACGTGATCGTGTGCGAGGCGGATCAAGCGGCCGCCGAGCGCGCTCGGGCTCGCATCGAGCGCTCGCTCGCCCGCGCCATCAAGGCGGGCAAGCTGAGCGAGGAGGAATCGGCGGCCGCCGCCGGCCGGACGCGGATGGTCACGAGCCTCGACGAGCTCGCGGACCGGCAGCTGACGATCGAGGCGGTCACCGAGAACGAGTCGCTGAAGGTCGACGTGTTCCGCCGCCTCGACGAGGTTGTGGCCGACGGCGACGCGATCATGGCGTCGAACACCTCGTCGATTCCCATCATGAAGCTGGCGATGGCGACGCGACGGCCGGAGTCCGTCGTGGGCCTGCACTTCTTCAACCCCGTGCCGGTGCTGACGCTCGTCGAGCTGATCGCGTCGCTGCTCACCGGCGAGAGCACCATCGAACGCGCCCAGTCGTTCGCGCAGAGCACGCTGCACAAGACGGTGATCCGCTCCGGCGATCGCGCCGGGTTCATCGTCAACGCGCTGCTCATCCCCTACCTGCTGTCGGCGATTCGCATGACGGAATCCGGCTTCGCCACCCCCGAGGACATCGACCGCGGCATGGTGCTGGGCTGCGCGCATCCCCTCGGACCGCTGGCGCTGTCCGACCTGATCGGGCTCGACACCGTGCAGGCCGTGGCGGAGTCGCTCTACGACGAGTTCAAGGAGCAGCTCTACGCGCCCCCGCCGCTGCTGCTGCGCATGGTCGACGCCGGCCTGCTCGGCCGCAAGACGGGCCGTGGCTTCTTCACGTATCCGGGCTGAGCACACGCGTTCACGAGCTGCCAGGGGGGCGGCTCGCTCTGCAGATGCGCTGGTTTTCTAGCCGACCGCCGCCACGTGCGAGCGACCCACGGCCTGCTCCGCCGCGGCCTGCAGGGCCGCGACGCGGTCGGTCCGCTCCCAGGGTGCGTCGATGTCGGTGCGCCCGAAGTGGCCGTACGCAGCTGTGGGCCGGTAGATCGGGCGGCGCAGCTGAAGATCGCGAATGATCGAGCCGGGGCGCAGGTCGAACACGGCGTCTATCGCCGCAAGAATCCGATCGTCCGGCAGCTCCTCGGTTCCGAACGTCTCGATGGCGATGGCGAGCGGCTTCGCGATCCCGATCGCATAGCAGAGCTGCAGCTCGCAGCGCGTCGCCAATCCCGCTGCGACAACGTTCTTCGCCACCCAGCGCGCCGCGTACGCCGCAGAGCGGTCCACCTTGGTCGGGTCCTTGCCGCTGAAGGCACCGCCGCCGTGCCGCACCACGCCGCCGTAGGTGTCGACGATGATCTTGCGTCCGGTCAGGCCGGCGTCGCCGTAGGGGCCGCCGATGACGAAGCGGCCGGTGGGGTTGACGTAGTAGTTGGTGCCTTCGTCGAGCAGGGCGGCAGGCACAACCTGGCGGACGACGCGCTCGATGATGTCGGTGCGCAGCTGCTCCTCGCTCACCTCGGGGTCGTGCTGCGCCGAGATGACCACCGCCTCGACGCGGCGGGGCCTGCCGTGGGCGTACTCGACGGTGACCTGGCCCTTGCCGTCGGGACGCAGATACGGCAGGTCGCCGGACCGGCGCACCGCCGCCAGGCGCCGCATCAGACCGTGCGCGAGCGCGGCCGTCATCGGCATCAGCTCGTCGGTCTCGTCGCACGCGAAGCCGTACATCATGCCCTGGTCGCCGGCGCCCGTCTGCGCGGCCGGATCATCGTCCGAGCCGCCGTTGCGGGCCTCCAGCGCGAGGCTCACGCCCTGCGCGATGTCCGGGCTCTGCTTGTTGAGCGCGAGCAGCACAGCGCAGGAGTCGGCGTCGAAGCAGTACTCCGGCTTCGTATAGCCGATGTCGCGAATGACGGAGCGAGCCAGGGCGCTCATGTCCACCACTGCAGTGGTGGTGATCTCCCCGGAGAGCAGCACGAGGCCGGTGCTGACGCTGGTCTCGCAGGCGACGCGCGAGTTCTCGTCCTGCTCCAGCATCGCGTCGAGCACCGCGTCGGAGATCTGGTCGCAGATCTTGTCCGGGTGCCCCTCGGTGACGCTCTCGCTGGTGACGAAATACCGCGGCGACGTCATGAAGGTGTTGCTCATCCCGTCGGGTCTCCTCTGGTCCCCACTGGGGTCGGTGGCGGGCTCATTGTGGTTGATCGGCCGCGCCCCCGGTCCTGACCGCCTGTGGCCGCGATGGGCCAGAACACGAAAAATCCGGTGGCTCCCACCGTGGCGAGGAACGCCGCCGCGATCCACCAGGCCATGTGCCACAGCGTTGCGGCGGTGCCGGTGATGGTGCAGGCGAGGGCCAGGACCAGCATCGCAAAGGCGACGGCCAGCGCGTAGAGGGTGCGGCGCGGCGGTCCGGCCTTCCTCGCCTCAGGGCTGGGCGGCGACCCGGGGAGATCGAGCCCGGCCTCGCGGAACGCCTGCTCGGCCACCTCCTCGATCTGGGTCGATTCGAAGTCCTTGATCAACCGCAGCAGGACGAACGCGCCCACCTCCAGCGGCAGCCCGAGAGCCAGCGCCGCCGTGCCGATCAGCACGGCTCTATCCACCGGTCCCACGGTGAACAGCGCGGCGAGGATCAGCAGCGCGAAGCCGATCAGCGCACCGAACACCCAGCTCCCCAGGTCCAGCAGCCAGGGCGTCGCTGCAACTAGGGTGCGCACCAGCGCATCCATGCTGCGGTCAGTCTGGTCCGGCGATCCCTCGGTCACAGGCGTTGCGTCTGTCATGCCGCAAAATCCGGAGCGAGAGGGATTCGAACCCTCGAGACGAGTTGACCCCGTCTACCGCATTTCCAGTGCGGCGCCCTCGACCAACTAGGCGATCGCTCCTCCGAGATTCTATGGGTCCTCCGCATGCGGGTTGCGCAGGGAGCCGTGCCTATACTCGTGCGTCGGAGAGGTGTCCGAGTGGTTGAAGGTGCCGCTCTCGAAAAGCGGTGTGGTGATGAGCCACCGTGGGTTCGAATCCCACCCTCTCCGCCAGGCGCGCGACCTCAGGCGCCGACAGACGGTTTGGAGCTCTCGGTCCAGCGCTCCACGCCCTGCGAGAGATTCGCCGGCGTGGTGTCGGCCTTGACCAGGAACTCGAGCGCGCCCAGCTTCAGACCGCGCTCGCGGAGCTCCGGCTCACCGTAGTTGGTGAGGATCACGACAGGAATGGCCGACGTGCTCGGCTGCGAGCGAAGGCGTTCCAGCACCTGGAAGCCGTCGAGCTTGGGCAGGCGCAGATCCAGGTAGATCAGATCCGGCTGCTCGTCCTCGGCCCGGGCCAAGCCCTCTTCGCCGTCCGCGGCAATGACCACCGAGTAGCCGTCGGCTGCCAGGCGCAAGCGGTACATCTCGCTGGCCGCTTCATCGTCCTCGATCAGAAGAACCTTGACGTCGTCTTCCATTCGTGTTCTTTCCTCTCCAAGCGTACAGCCTGACCGGCGATCCTGGTGCAATCGAAAACGCATCGGTCTGCATTTCTCGGGGTTGCGTCACCCGAAGCATGTCCCCACTCCTCCACCAACCATACCCCGTCGCAAAAAGTGCTGCATTGCGCGATCCCACAAAGCTGTGCATGTGTCAGTGCACAATTCCCGCGAAGACTCAGGGTGCCGGGCCCACCGGCGGCGCCGATGCTGCCGCTGGGGTTGATGACGGCTGTGGCGTTGCGCTCGGGCTCGGCGTCGTGCTCGGGGCTGCGCTGGGGCTGGCTGGTGGCGACGGTGTGGCGGTTGACATCGGTGTCGAACTCGACGCCGGTGTGGACGTGGGATTCGCGATCGTCGGGACGTTGGGTGACGAGAAGGGCTGGTTGTCCGGCGGTGAGTTGAGCACGAGTGCCGCCACGGCCGCGGCGGTCGCCGCTGCGGCGACGGCGGCCGCGCCGCCGAACAGCACGTTGCGGCGTCGCGACGGGCGGTCGCCGGTGTTCTGGGGCGATTCCATCCACTCCCGGCGCTCCGGAGTCATCCGGATTCCCTCAGCCGCCACGCTCGCTGCCGGCGCGGCCGCGTAGACCGCTCCCTCGAACAGCAGCAGCCCGCCGAGGAAGAACGTGGCAATGCTCGGCGAGCGGAGGATCATGGCGACGGCACCGGCCACCGCGGCGACGGCGATGAGCGACTCCATGCGCGACGAGCGCACCGCGTGCATCAGCGTGGCGCCGCCGCGCTGCTTGGGGGTGCGCAGGAAGTCGGCACGGCTGTGGATGAGGCCGCGAACGCATGCCAGCGTCACCACCCAGCTGAGCGCGAACCAGACGCGCAGCGCCATCACCGCCTCGCCCCACGTGCACCGCGTCGAGCGTCGCAGCGCCCACAGTGCGCGGGCCACGCCGGTGACGGCGAACGCAAGCGGCACCACGAGCACGCCACCGGTCAGCTGACGCAGCGGCAATCGGTGGTGCATCGCCGTCACCAGCGCGGTGAGCAGCAGCAGGAACGTGAACGCGGCGGTGATCGGGTCACCGAACCACTGCACCGAGCCCAGCAGATAGTGGATGCGCTGCCCCCAGCTCAGGTGCAGCTCATGACGCCCGAACGGCAGAAGCTCGCGCCACCAGCGTCGCAGGATCTGCACACCGCCGAGCGACCAGCGAAAGCGCTGCTTCTTCAGGCCGTCGAAGTCGAGCGGCATCAGCCCGGCGCCGTAGGCGCGGCGGTCGTACACGCCGCGATAGCCGAGACCCAGCATGCGCAGGCTCGCCTCGGCGTCCTCGGTGATGATCCACTCGCTCCAGCCACCTATCTCCTCCAGCGCGGAGCGGCGGATCAGTCCCATGGTGCCGGCGAAGATGATCGCGTTGCGGTGCGCACGGCTCAGCATCGTCACGTCGAAGAAGTAGCGGAAGCTGTAGAAGAGGCCGCGGAGATAGCGGCTGTCGCCCCATTCGCGGTAGTTCTGCGAGCTCTGTGCGAACGCCACCGACGCATCGTCGAAGTGGCCCACCATGGCGCGCAGGAAGTCGGGCTGGATGATGTAGTCGGCGTCGACGATGCCGATGATCTCCACCTGTGGCGCCAGCCGCCGCGTGGCCTCGTTGAGGGCGCCTGCCTTGAACCCCGGCCACGGCTCGAGATGCATGAACTGAAACCGCGGGCCGAGCTGCTCGCACAGCTGCTGCAGCGGCATCCACAGCGCGGGGTCCTTCGTGTTGTTGTCCACCACCTGCACGAGCAGGTGCTCGTAATCGATCCGCGCCAGCGACTCGAGCGTCCGCTGCACGATCTCCACCGGCTCGTTGTACGTCGCCACCTGCAGCGCCACCCAGGGGTTCGTGCGCGACACGAAGCGTTTCAGGGGCGGGTCGCGGCGGCTGAGCACGTCCACGATCTCGAACGCGTACGAGACCGACAGCGACAGCGCGGCGATCTCGAGGAGGAGCAGCACCGTCGAGGCGGCGATGGCGCCGAAGCTCAGCCCTGCGGCGAACGTCAGCACCGCCGCGTACACGATGTACGCCAGCGAGGACAGCACCACGGTGGCGAACAGTTGCGAGCCTGCCCAGCTCCAGCGGCGCATCAGGAGCCGCACCAGCACCGCGACGACGCCGACGACGATCGTGTCGTCGCGGGCAGCGTCCACGTCGTTGAGCAGCACCGCGGCACCCCAGCCGGCGAGCGCCAGGACTGCGGCGAGCGGCAGCAGGCTCGCCCAGGCGCGCGCGCTCATCATGCGTGGCGTCAGGGCCAGGACCGTGGTCGCAGCCAGGGCCAGGCTGAAGACGATGACCGCCTGCAGGATCAACGACCGCCTCCTCGAACGGGCGTCCGGAGGCGGGCGCGCTGAGACGCCTGCCAGAACGCGACTCGGTCAGTGTCTGATAGCTACAATATAAGGTAGTCGCCCATCGCCGAGATCTGATAAGGAGATACCTGCCTCTGGCGGCGGTGGGCGGCGACAGCTCGCGCCGGCGCCGGGCGGTCTCCGGAGAGCGCGATCGGCGCGAAGATACCAAGCAAGTGATGAGCAGCTCATGGCCGCGCAGATCCTCTACTGGTTCCTGATGGCCTTCCTCTTCGGCGCGGGCATCGCGGTCAGCGGGCTCCTCGTGCTCGCGGTCTTCGCGGCCGTCATCTGGGTGGTGGGCTTCATGTACCGGCCGCGGGGCGGCCGCTGGTACTACTGGTAGGGTCCTCGGCGCGGCCGCCGTCGACCAGGATTGAGCCTCGGAGGCGGTTGGTACAGTCGGTCCGATGGAGCGGCACGGATTTCGGGCGTCTCGATGAGGGACTGGCACGGCCACGGGGGCGGCTGGCTCCGGGCCAACCGGCCCAACGACAAGCCGACGGGGGCGATCCCGCGACAGCGCCTGGTGCGCGACATCCTCGCCCTGTTCCGTCCGCACCGCTGGGCGCTGGCCACCATCGGCGCGCTGGTGCTGGTCACCGCCGGCGCCGGGATCATCAACCCGCTGCTGATCAAGGTGGTGTTCGACACCGCCCTCTTCCCCGGCAAGAGCGGGGTCAACCTGCCGCGGCTGTACCTGATCGTCGGCATCATGGTCGCGGTGCCGATCGTCACGAGCGCGGTCGGCGTGGTGCAGACGTACCTCACCAACCGCGTCGGCCAGCGCGTCATGGAGAAGCTGCGGAACCGGCTGTACACGCACATGCAGGGCATGTCGATGCGCTTCTTCACCGGCACGCGCACGGGCGAGGTTCAGTCGCGGCTGACCAACGACGTGGGCGGCATCCAGACGGTGGTCAGCGACACCGCAACCAACCTGCTTTCGAACGCCGTCATCCTGCTGAGCACGATGGTGGCGATGGTCATCCTCTCGTGGCAGCTGACCGCGCTGTCACTGGCGATCACGCCGATCTTCGTGCTGTACACGTACCGCGCCGGCAAGGTGCGGCGCGACGTGACCATGCAGGCGCAGCAGTCGAAGGCCGAGATGACCGCCATCACCGAGGAGACGCTGTCGATCTCGGGCATGCTGCTCAGCAAGGTCTTCGGACGGCGTGAGGACGACATCGATCGTTTTCGCTCCGAGAACCGCCGCCTCGCCGACCTTGCGATCCGCCAGGCGATGGTCGGCCGCACCCTCTTCGGCGCCATTGGCGCGTTCTTCAGCGCCGCGCCGGCGTTCGTCTATCTGATCGCCGGGCTGGTGCTGGCGCACGATCCGCTGGCGGGCATCTCGCCGGGCACGATCGTCGCCTTCACCACGTTGCAGAGCCGCCTCTTCTTCCCCATCGGCAGCCTGCTCTCGGTGTCGGTCGAGATCCAGGCGTCGCTGGCGCTGTTCGAGCGCATCTTCGAGTACCTGCGCATGCCGCAGGACATCGCCGACGCGCCGGACGCGGTGGCGCTCGACCCCGTCCAGGTGCGCGGTGAGGTGCAGCTCGACGCCGTGTGGTTCCGTTACGACCCCAACGCCTCGGGCCCGCTGGAGCCGGACGAATCAATTCCGCCGAAAGGAGATTCGACAAACGGTCGTGCGGCATCCGACGGGGAGCTCGTGCCCAACGAGGCGCCGCGCGCATGGGCCCTGCAGAACGTCTCTCTGGACGTTAAGCCGGGACAGCTGGCGGCCATCGTCGGGCCCAGCGGCGCCGGCAAGACGACGATCTCGTACCTGATCCCGCGCCTCTACGACGTCACCCGCGGGGCGGTGCTGCTCGACGGCACCGACATTCGAGGCGTCCGCACCGACTCACTCGCGGACGTCATCAGCATGGTGACGCAGGAGACATACCTGTTCCACGCATCGGTGCGCCGCAACCTTCTTTACGCCAAGCCCGACGCCACCCAGGAGGAGCTCGAAGCCGCGGCGCGTGCCGCGTTCATTCACGACCGCATCATGGAGCTCGATCAGGGCTACGACACCGTGGTTGGTGAGCGTGGCTACCGGATGTCGGGCGGCGAGAAGCAGCGCCTCGCGATCGCGCGCGTGGTGCTCAAGGCGCCGCGCGTGTTGATCCTCGACGAGGCCACCTCCGCGCTCGACACCACCAGCGAGCGCCTGGTGCAAGCCGCGCTGGAGCCGCTGATGGCCGGCCGCACCACCATCGCCATCGCGCACCGGCTCTCGACGATCCTTGCCGCCGACGTGATCTTCGTCATCGATCGCGGTCACCTTGTAGAGCAGGGCACGCACGACCAGCTGCTGCGGCAGGGCGGCTTGTACGCGCAGCTGTACACGCAGCAGTTTCAGGGCGGCCGCGTGGAGGCGCTGTGCGAGGACGGCGTCGTGCTCTCCAGCGGCCAGGTGCTGCCGGCGGCGGCGGAGGCCGCGCCGTAGGCCTGCTGGCGGGCGTCCACGGGACAGTCGCCACCGCGCTGATCTGCTCGCTGCTGTTCGCCGATGAGGTCGGCGTGCCGCTGCCCTTCGCCCCCAACGAGCTGCTGCTCATCTTCGCCGGCGTTCTCATCGCGACGGGCGCGCTCAGCCCGGCAGAGTTCATCCCCGTCGCGGTGATCGCGATGTTCACCGGGTCGTTCGTCGGGTACAGCTGGGCGCGCCAGCTCGGCGGACCGGGATTGCTGCGCATCGCCGAGCACGTTCGCGCCGGGCCCGCATACGCTCGCGCCGTCGCGCGGCTGCATCGCGCCGGGCTCGTGGCCATCGTGGTGGCACGCGTCATCCCCGCGGTGCGCATCCAGGCCACACTGGCAGCAGGTGCCGCGGCCGTCGATCGCCGCCTGTTCCTCAGCGCCAACGCGATCGCCATCGCGATCTGGATGGGTGTGCTGGTCACGCTGGGCTGGCTCATCGGCATTCCGGCGGCGCACTTCCTGGGACGAGCCGTGTCGCTGCTCATATCGGGCGGCGTGCTGCTCGTGCTCGGGTTCGGCGCGTACCAGATCGCGCGGCGCCAGATCCGCGAGCCCGCCGGCAGCGCCACGCCGATGGCGATCCATCGCGTGCCGACGCCGATTCGCGCGGCGCTGGCGATCGCGCTCGACGTGGGGCTGATCGCCGTGCTTGTGGCCGGACTGTTCCGGATCGCACGCTTCTTCGAGGTGATCGACAAGGTGCACCTCGGCCTGCCACTGGTGCCGGATGGTGTCTACGATCTGCTCGTCACCGTGGGTGTCGCGGCGGTCGGCTACCTTGCGCTCAGCCGGGTGTCGCTGCGCGCGACCATCGGTGAGCGGCTCTTCGCCGTCCACTACTGGCGGATGCGCCGCAACGAGCCCACCGCGGCCTGAGCGGGGCTGGCGATCCAGCTGCCTGTGCGGCGACCTACCCGCGAAGTGATTTGAAGAAGTCCGCGAGCAGCCGCCCGCATTCGCCGGCCAGCACGTCCGGCACCACCTCGATGCGGTGGTTGTTGCGCGGGTGGCGCAGCACGTCGTAGACACTGCCGTCCGCGCCCTTCTTCGGATCGCGCGCGCCGTAGACGCACCGGTCGATGCGCGCCTGCACCATCGCCCCGGCGCACATCGGACACGGCTCGAGCGTGCAGTACAGCGACACGCCGGTCAGCCGCCAGCCGCCCATGATGCGCGCCGCACGCCGCAGAACGATCAGCTCCGCATGTGCCGTGGCATCGCAGCTGCGCTCGATCGCGTTGCCGGCGGCTGCGATCACCTGATCGGCGTGCACGGCAATGGCGCCGACGGGCACTTCGCCGCGCTGCTGGGCCGCCCGAGCCAGGCGCAGCGCGTGGCGCATGCGGGCATCGTCTGCCTCGGGACCGGATGCGATGCGAGCTGTGCGGATCACGCACGGAGTATGTGGCCAACCCTGAGTCCGCGCGGGGCGTGCGTGAGCTGTCCTGGTCGTTGGAAGCCGTGGAGGGGGCGCACCTCTTAGCACGATCATGGTGCGGTGTCGCTTCCCGGGCTTCAAGTGAGGCGATGGTGGCGTGCGGGTGAGGTCAACTCGCTGGGGCTCAGCCTTCAGCGGACACGCGCTGTGTATATACGCAGGGTATATACTGCACTTCGATGGCTTCTCGCCGGCGGGTCAGCTGGGACGCAGCCAATCGATAACACATCGTGTTTGATCACGCCGAGCGGCGTATCAGTGAGGAGCAGGTGACGTGTGCCGTTGAGAATGCGCTGGACGAGAATGTGGCGCGTGATCCAGACCACCGGACCATGGTTGGACTGTGTCGCATTGGTCGGCGCGTTCTCGCCGTGGCGTGGGTGGTGCGGCCCGGCGGTTGGTGCTACCCCGTGCATGCCCACTGGGCGGGCCGGCGTGAACGGAGGACGCTGAAATGACAACGGCGCGATTCCCCGATCCGTATGAAGGCTTGTCAGACGATGAGCTGGATAGACACTTCTCAGAACTGATAGCCGACAACCGGCAACGACAGCGCTCGGTCTCGATCCGTTTTCCTGACGAGCTGCTCGAGGAGCTTCGGCAGATCGCGGACCAACTGGGCGTTCGCTATCAGACGCTCATCAAGCGGCTATTGGAGCAGGACGTCGCCCGCCTCCGTGCGCACAGG
>DASUWI010000026.1:0-7801 GCA_036378495.1 Candidatus Dormiibacterota bacterium | reverse complement strand
GGCACCGGTGCAACCGGCGCCGGCGCCGCCGGCGCCGGCAGTGGAGGCGGAGGTGTGGAGGCGCTCGGAGGGGGCTCCGGCGGGCGGGCCGGCGACCCGGACTCTTCAGCGCGGCGCTGAACGCGGTCGAGAAGAGACATGACTCGTTGCTCGGCCGCGGGTGCGGCCGGTTGCAGGCTATCCGCCGCGCGTATCGGGAGTCTCAGCGTGCTGCAACGATCCTGTCGAAGCCAGATCGGATAGGTCGTGGCCACGGTTACAACGGTGACGCCGGAGGACAGAACTGGATCGAGGATCGCACATGGAGCGGCCGACGGACACCGCATGGGAGGAGCTCTCGCGAACCGCAGCCGCGGTGCGGGTGGCGGCGGAGGCGGATGTCGAACTCGCGCGGCCGTCGTGGGTGCGGCGGTACTGGCGGCGCGCGCTGCTCAGCGTCGCGGGCACCGTGCTCTGCGGCCTCGGCACCGTCTGGGTGTTGCACACTCCGACGCTGGCGGTCGCCGATGGGGGCGCTGATTCCACGCTCTTCTCACTGACCAATCAGGATCGCGCCAGCAACGGCGTGCGATCCGTCAACTTCAACGGCGCGCTTCAGACGGTCGGGGAGAACGGCGGATACAACTGCGGCGGCATCCACGTCAACGGGCGCTCGCTGGACATGATCCAGCGCAACTACTTCTCCCACATCATCCAGGGCTGCGGCACATACGTCTGGCCGATGATGACCGCCTACGGCGTCAACTTCCGCTCGGCCGGCGAGAACATCGGCTGGGTGAACAACGACCCCGGCGGCACCAACGCGGCGGGCGTGGTCAACACGGCGTTCATGAACAGCCCCGACCACCGCTCCAACATTCTCAACGGCAACTACACCGATCTCGGCGTCGGGTCCGCGTACGGCGGCACCTGGTCGGGCGACCCGGCGTGCGGCAACCCATGCTCGCAGGTGTGGATGTTCAGCGAGGAGTTCGCGCAGCTCTCCGCCGCGCCGCCGCCACCACCACCACCGCCACCGAATCCGGGGCCGTCCAACCCGGCGCCGCGCAACTCGCCGGCCCCACCAACGCCCGACCAGACGCCGGTGCAGACGCCCGCGCCCACGCCGACGCCCACCCCAACTCCGGCACCGACGCCGACGCCGGTGCCCACCGCGCTGCAACCCACGAACGTTCCTGCACCACCCACCTACGTGTACCCGGGCCTGCTGCCCAGCACGGTCGAGTCGGTGCTCACCTCGTTCCTCATCTCTTAGGAGGACACCTGTGTCGGTTTCCAGCCCGCCGCCGCCTGCCACCGTGGGCACGCACCTGATCGAGGCCGACGACCTGCGCAAGACGTATCGCATCAGCCGGCCACCCCGCGACGTGCTGCGCGGCATCTCGCTGCGCATTCGCAACGGCGAGTTCGTCGCCGTGATGGGCGCGAGCGGCAGCGGCAAGAGCACGCTGCTCTACGCACTGGGTGGTCTCGAGCCGCCCGACTCCGGGGCCGTGCGCATCGATGGCGTGGACCTGTTCGCGCTCGGCGACACGCGCCGCTCCGCCTTCCGCCGCGACCGCATCGGCTTCGTGTTTCAGTCGTACAACCTGCTGCCGTCGCTGACCGCGGCAGAGAACGTCGCGCTGCCACTGCGGCTGCGCAACGAGTCGCCACTGCAGCTCGGCGGGTCGCGCATCAGCCGCCAGGCGATCCAGGATCGCGTGCGCACGGTGATGAGCCAGCTGAGCCTGCGCGGACTCCAGGGTCATGGTCCGGAGCAGATCTCCGGTGGCGAGCAGCAGCGCGTCGCGATCGCGCGCGCCCTGATCGCGGCGCCGGCGCTGCTGCTGGCAGACGAGCCGACGGGAAACCTCGACTGGACCAGCAGCCACGAGGTGATGAGCCTGCTGGCGCGACTGGCGCGCACGGAGCGGCAGACAACGGTGGTGGTGACGCACGAAGCCAGCGTCGCCGCGTACGCCGACCGCGTGCTGATCATGAGCGACGGGCAGATCGTCGACGAGGTGCACCTGACGCACTCACCGGCCGCGGACGAGGCGATACCCGACCCCGCGCCGCTCCTCTCGCGCCTCCGAGCGCTCGGACTGTGAGCGGCCTCTGGCCGATCGCCTGGCGGTCGCTGCGCAACCACCCGCTGCGTGCCGCGCTCACCGCGATCGCGGTGGCGCTGGGCATCGCCGCGGTGCTCGGGGTGCAGCTCACGCTCGACGGGCTCAACGCGCAGGCGCAGGCGGCGCAGCAGGCCTCCGCGGGGTCGTCGTCGCTCGACGTCCGCGTCAACGCCGGGTCCGCTCTGACGCAGGCGCAGATCACCAAGCTCGGCAATCTGCACGGAGTGGCGCAGGCGGTCCCGCTCTACGAGAAGCGGGTGGTCGCGGGTCCGGCGGGCAGCGGCCTCCAGGGCCTCACGGTCACGCTCGTCGGCCTCCAGGACGGCAGCGCCGCACTGCGTCCGGTGACCGTCGTCGCCGGCAGGCTGCCGCGCAACGGCGACACGAAGGATGTTGCCATCGACCAGGGACTCGCCTCGGCGCTCACCGCTCCGGCAGCGTCGCTGCGCGTCGGCGACAAGCTGCAGCTGATCACGTCCACCGGCCCCGACCAGTTCACGATCGTCGGCCTGACGTCAGGAACGAGTGGCGGCCCCGCGTTCACGCGCTCTGCGGTGTTCGCCGACGACGCCGCGATGCAGGGGACGTTCAAGCTCGGCCTGCAGACACCGATGGTGGCGCTGCGGCTCCAGCCCGGCGCGTCCTCGGCGGCGGTTGCGGGTGGGGTGAGCTCGCTCCTCGGCAAGACCGTGACCACAGTTGATCCGCGCGGATCAGGCTCGGGACCGCTCGGCGATCTCCGCCCGCTGCTCGTGCTGGCCACGCTGCTCAGCGTGTTCATCGGCGCCGGGGTGACGGCCAACAGCGTCGCGCTCGCGATGGTGGAGCGCCGCCGCGAGACGGGGCTGCTGCGCGCGGCCGGCGCGTCATCGCGCCAGGTGTTCCGGCTCTTCGCCACCGAGGCGGTGGTGGTGGCCGCGGCCGGCATCCCCATCGGCGTCGGGCTCGGGCTCCTCCTCGGGGCGCTCCTCGTCTCCCACTACGCGCCCACCGATCTCCCGGCACCACCCTTCGCGCCCGGTGCAGGCGAGATCTTCGCCGGCATCCTGGCGGGGTTCGGCTCCGCGGTGCTGGGTGCTCTCGTACCGGCGGCCCTCGCCGGCCGCACGCGCGTGCTCGACGCGCTGCGCTTCCAGCCTGCCGCGGAGCGCCAGCGGGTCCCCGCGGGAATCGCCGTTGCCGGTCCCATAGCCCTCATCGCGGGTGCCATCTGCTTCGCGGCGAGCAGCAGCGGCGTCGTTGCACTGGGCGTCGCGCTGTTCCTGCTCGGCGCGGTGCTCACCCTCCCCTACCTCATCCCGCGCGTCGCACGCGTGATCGCAGCTGTGCTCGCGCCTCTCCTGCCCACCGCGCCGACCGCTGCCGATGGGCTGCGCCGCAGTCCCAACAGAACTGCGCTGACCGCCGCCGGACTCACCGTGAGCGTGGCCACGGCGGTGGCGATGAGCTCGCTGGTCGCGGGCGCGCTGAGTGCGAGTGACTCGTGGGTGTCGGGCATCTTCGTCGGCGACACCGTGATCACGAGCCCGGTGACGCAACGTGATGCCATCGCGACCGCCATCAGCAAGAGCCACACCGTGCAGCTGGCGACCGAGCTGCGCATCTTCACCGAGTCGGTCGGTGGCACGGCGACCGCCATCGCAGCGATCGACCCGCCGCTCTACGACAGGCGCGGCGGCCTTGACGTGCTGCAGCCCGACAGGACATCGGCGTTCACCGCGCTGGCGAGCGGCCCGTCGGTGCTCGCACCGCAGAGCCTGGCCACGGCGTCGGGCTGGGACGTGGGAACGCAGCTGCCCATCGGCACCGACAAAGGGACCGTGTTCTTCACGATCGCCGGCATCGTCTCGCACGCCTTTCCCGCCGGCGACGGCGGCGAGAGCCTGGTGATGGGCAGCGACGTGGCACGAACGTACTTCGGGAACACCGCGTCGGGATTCGACGACCTCATCGTCGTCTCCAATGGCTCACCGGACAGCGTCAGCTCGCTCGCGGCGCAATACGGGACGCAGGCCGTCCCCGTCAGCAGCATCGAGGCGAGTGCACGCGACGCGCTGCAGCACTCCGTGGGGGTGCTGCTCGCGCTTGCCATCGTCTCGGTGCTGATCGCGATGCTGGCGCTTGTGAATACGCTCGTGGTCAACGCGCGCCAGCGGACGCGCGAGCTTGCGTTGTTGCGCGCGGTGGGCCTCAGCCGTGGTCAGGCGCTGCGCCTGGCGCTTTCCGAGGCCGGCCTGCTGGCGCTGGTGGCGTCGCTGATCGGCGTCGCGACCGGCTGCATCATCGCACTGCCGATGCTGCACGCGAGCTCGTCACAGGGCTTTGTGCCGCTGTTCAACTTCCCGGCGGCGATCGTGATCACGCTCGTGGTCGCCGTGGTCCTGGCCGCGATACTCGCTGCCCTCGCACCGGCGCGCCACGCAGCCACGGCATCGGTCATGGTCGCGCTGCGGCACGACTGATCCGCACGCAGCACCACGTGACGGATCTGCGCGATCAGCGCAGCTGAACCGAGGTCTGCGCGTGCGCCAGCGTGAGCGCGTCGTCGAGTCGCGTGCCACCGTAGCGCCCGCGCGCCTGCAGGACGACAACGACGTTGGCGACGCGCCACTCGAGTGTCACCTGCACCGCCTGGATGCCATCCGGAGCAGTGGCGATGATCGAGTCGGCATGCGCCTCATCGCCCAGCGGACCCACTGAGGCGGGCACCTCGCCCTGCTCGGCGTCGCGGGCCTTCGCGTCGAAGGTGAACCACGCGTGCGCGCCGCCGTTTCCGTTGAACCGCGCCACGGTGTCGATCACCTCCACCGGGCCGTTCGACGTGGGGAAGTCGACGTCGCCCGCGAAGCTCACGTTCGCTGCGGCGGCGAACCCGGCGGTGTCGAGCTGCAGCACGGCCTTGGAGTCGCCGCCTCCCAGCGTCGCCGCACTCACGGGAGCCGCCCTCTGGTCCACGGTGAAGTCCGGCGAGAGCAGCTGGTTGAGGGTGAGCAGGTAGTGCCGCGGGTCCGCGGTGAACCGCGGAGCCGGCGAACCGCCACAGGCCGCCAGGGTGACCATCACCGCGGCCAGCGACGCCGCGTGCCACGCCGCGAGGCGCACCTCAGGTACGGCGTGGCTCCCAGCGGAAGCGGCGCACCGCGATGAACAGACCGACCGCTCCCCACGCGGCCATGATGATCAGGTCGTTGCCGGACAGGCCCGTCGCCGACTGCTGCGCCGGATCGAACGCGTTGAACATCGACGTGATGAAGTGGCGCACCGGGAAGTATTCGGCGATCTTGGCTAGAACTGACGACGGATCGACGGGAAAGAACGTCCCGGAGATGAAGATCACCGGGAGTATCACACCGTTGATGATTGCCGGCGCAGCCTCGGCGTTGGGGATGACCACCGTCATGGCGAGTCCGAGTGCGCAGAAGCTCATCGCCCCGACGGCGAGGGTGAGGACGAGTGCGCCGATGTGGTGCGGCACGTGGACGCCGTAGACGAGGATGCCGAAGACGACTGTGAGCACCGTGAGGATGGCGGCCACGATCAGCGACGAGAGCACCACCGCGAGCATGAACGCCCAGGGTGGCAGCGGGGTGCCTCGGAACCGCTTGAGCACCCCGGAGTCGCGACGGATGGAGAGCGAGCTGGCGATGTTCGTGTAGCACGCGCCGATGACGCCGAACGTGACCAGCGCAGGGATGTAGTAGTCGTTCCAGGAGACGCTGACCGCGCCAACGTGCGCGGTGCTGCCCTTGAACAGCGTGGCGAACACCACCAGAAAGATGATCGGAAACATGAAGGCGAAGAACGCGGCCGCCGGAGTGCGCCAGAAGATGCGCTGCTCGTAGCCAAGCTGGCGCCGGAGAATCAGGGCGTCACTGATCACTGGTGAGCTCCAGGTAGACGTCCTCGAGCGAGGGTCGGGTCACCTCCAGGCCGTCGAGCTCGAGGCCGTGCTCCAGCGCCCAGGAGGTGACCCGGTTCACGGCTCGCGTCGGGGTCGTGGTCTCGATGGTGGCCACCCCGTCCTCGACCTGCGCCTTCAGGGGCAGCGCCTCGACGTCGATGCCGTCCGCGGCGAAGCGGATGAAGGTGCGGTGCTCCTCGGTGCCGCGAAGCGTGTCCGGCGTGCCCTCGGCCACCACCTGCCCGGCGGCGATCACGCAGATGCGATCGGCGAGGTTCTGAGCCTCGTCCATGTAGTGCGTGGTCAGCACGATCGTCTTGCCCAGCGAGCGCATGTTGCGCACCAGCTCCCAGGCTCCGCGGCGCGCCGACGGATCGAAGCCGGTGGTCGGCTCGTCGAGGAAGATCAGCTCCGGATCTCCGACGAGGCCGAGCGCGACGTCGAGCCGCCGCTGCTGGCCCCCGGAGAGCGTGCGGACACGGGCTCCGGCCTTCTCGGTGAGGCCGGTCAGCTGGAGCACCTCGTCGGTGGGGCGAGGCGAGGGGTAGTAGCTCCTGAAGAGGTCGATCAGCTCGCTGACGCTGAGCTGTGGCGCGACCGCCACCTCCTGCAGCACCAGCCCGATACGCTGCTGCAGCTTGCGACCACCGTGTTCCGGGTCCGCGCCCAGCACCCGCACGGTGCCGGCGTCACGCCGTCGATACCCCTCGAGGATCTCGATGATCGTGGTCTTGCCGGCGCCGTTGGGCCCGAGGAGGCCGAAAACCTCGCCCGTCTCGACGGTGAAGCTGACCCCGCGCACGGCCTGGAGCGCGCCGTACGACTTGCGGAGATCCTCCACGACGATCGCGGCCACGAACCCTCTCCTTGTTCGGCGATGGGTGACAGATTCGTTGCCTCATAGTGCCAGAGACTCGGCCGCGGCCTTCTGACAATCCGAGGCAGCGCCGATGTCTGTTGCCCTCACGAACATCGACGTCCTTCACCGCGGTTGGGAGGACGCCGTCACCGAGATCTCGCCCCACCTCCCCGAGGTTCGGGCGACCATGGAGACCCGGTACGCGGGCGCCGTCCATGACGACCGGCTCGACGAGGAGTCGCTCCTGGACGCCGTCCGTGAGATCACCACAGTCGCCTCGAGGAGTGCGGGCGCGGACACGGCCCGCCTGCTCAGCCGGGCGCTCCACCGTGTGGTCTACGAGTTCCTCCTGTCGCTCGACGCGTTCACGGACGAGGAAACCGCCACCGCCCACGCGGCCACCGGAATCGAGGTCGATCCGAGCCGGATGATCGGCGTCGAGGAGGTCGCGGAGCTCGAGGGACGGCTCACCGCCGCCCCCGCCACCGACGACCACATCGAAACCTGGGCGGATGGCGCCGAGGCGACCGAGGCTGTCGGCGAGGCCGAGGCCACAGACGAGACGTCGACCACGCCACGGTACCGCCCCCGGTTCCGCATGTTCCGGCGTGCGGGGCAACCGGATGAGGGAGAGCTCGAGACCGGCCCCGAGGCCGAGCACGGAGCGCTGCCAGACATCGAACCGGACGCCGAGCCGGCCGAGCCGGCGACGATCGAGCCGGAGCCGTGGCACCCCGCCACTCCGCCGTCCACCCCGGGATCGCCCGACTGGTGGCGCGGGCCCGATGCGCCGCCTGCTGCGCACCCACAGTCGAGCGCGCCGCTTCCGATTCCGCCGGCACCCGAGCCGCCGGCCCCGTTCCTCCTGGATCCGGTCGTCCTGGATCCCGTCGTGCTGGAGCCCGTGGCGCCGGACACGCCACCCCC
>DASUWI010000025.1:0-13419 GCA_036378495.1 Candidatus Dormiibacterota bacterium | reverse complement strand
GTGGCGAGCGCGTCATCGATCCCACCCTCGCGGCCGCCGCGCTGAGTGCCGGTCCCAACCCCCTCACCGAGCGCGAGCGCGACGTGCTCGGCGCCGCGTCCGACGGCAGCACCATCGCCGCGATCGCGTCGCGTCTCTTCCTCTCGGAGGGAACGGTGCGCAACTACCTCTCGTCGGCGATCCAGAAGACCGGCGCGCGCAACCGAATGGAGGCGGTGCAGCAGGCGCAGGCCGCCGGCTGGCTGTGACGCGCCGGCCGCGCCCGGCTGCTTAGGATCATCGCGTGCTCACCGACGCGCCCGTCATGGCATTCGTCTCCGTCACCGACCTGCGCGCAGCGCGTGGCTTCTACGGCACGACGCTCGGGCTCAGGCTCACCGGCGAGGACGGGTTCGCGCTCGAGTTCGCCTTGCCCAACGCGCGGCTGCGCGTGACCGCGGTCGGCGAGCTGCGACCCCAGCCGTTCACGGTGGTCGGCTGGGTGGTCGCCGATCTCGACGCAACCGTGGCGGCGCTGAGCGACGCCGGCATCGTCTTCGCCCGCTTCGACGGCCTGGAGCAGGATGCGCGCGGCGCGTGGACGTCGCCCTCGGGAGCGCGGATCGCGTGGTTCAGGGACCCGGACGGCAACGTGCTGTCGATCACCCAACGATGAGGCTGCTCGCGTTTGCCGGGTTCTCGCTGCTGCTGGCCATCACGCCCGGTCCCGATTTCGCGCTCGTGACGCGCAACGCGCTGGCGTTCGGCCGCCGCGGTGCGCTGCTCACGTGCGCCGGACTGACCGCAGGTGTTGCGGTATGGGTGATCGCGTCGGCGATCGGGCTGGCCGTCGTCCTCGAGCGATCCGCAGCCGCCTACACGGCGGTTCGCATCGCCGGTGCCGCCTACCTCGCGTATCTCGGCGTTCGCACGCTGTGGGATGCGCGACGGCCGCCGGCTCCACTCGAGGTCGCATCGAGACACCCCCGGAGATCGTCGCGCATCTGGAGTCAGGGCATGCTGAGCGCGTCTTTGAACCCCAAGCTGGGCGCGTTCTTCGTCAGCGTGCTGCCGCAGTTCGTGGATCCGCACAGTGACGCGCTGATGCAGTCGCTCGTCCTCGGTGCAATCTTCCTCGTGATCGGCATCGCCTGGATGACCGCGTACGGGCTGTCGGTGAGCCGCCTGCGTGACGCGCTGATGTCGGCGCGCGCGCGTCAGTGGCTGGCACGCGCCACCGGCATCGCGCTGCTCGGCTTCGGCGCCAAGCTCATCGCCGACGCGCGCTGATGCTGGGCGCGTGATCGTCTCCGGACCTGGAACCGCCTCAGGTGAGAATCGCGGAGGGGCTATTGAGCTGGGTGCGGTGCGTCCCACCAGACCGTCACCACCGGCAGCGCGGGCAATCCCACCTGGCCGTCGCGGCGGACGAGGTGGCCTGCGAGCGCCCGCTCGATCTCCGGATCGCGGTCCGGCGTGAGGCACAGGTAGCGGCGCATCGAGGCCACGAGCTCGGGAAGATCCTCGGCCGCGATCAGCAGCTCGCGGCGTTTCCACTCGTCGAAGTGCGGGGCGAAGCCGCACGCGCGGATCACATCGATGGCGTCGCTCGCGGTCGGCCGCGCCGGCCGGTCGATGCCGTGGAAGATCGGCCAGAGGAAGTTCTGCGGGGTGCGCGGATGCACGCTGGTGAGCTCCATCACGACGCGGCGGCGCGCCTTCTCGGTCATGCGCCGCACCGCCGCGTCAAGGTTGGGCACGTTGTACGCGACGTGGTGACAGATGACCACGTCCGCGTCATCCACCGAGTCGGCGACGTCGGGCCACATGCCCTGCACCACGCTCAGCTCGACGTCCGCCGGCATGCGCGCCCGCAGCTCGTCGAGCATCGCCGGATCGCCGTCGACGGCGATCAGCCGTGACGCACGTGTCAGCAGCGGCAACGACGCCGCGCCCGCGCCGACACCGATGTCGAGGACGGTGCCGTCGTCGGGGAGCGCCTCCAGCTCGCGCGCGCGCGACGGGGTCGGCGTGTGCTCCGCCATGGCGCGATCGGCACGCGCCGCGAACTGCTGCGGCCGCAGCCGCCACGGGGATTCCGGTGCAGCGTCGAGGATCTCCGCGGGGATCGCCCACTCCGCGAGCGCCGCGCGCCATCGTTCTGCAGGCGTCTCGACCTCTGCTGCGCTCACGACGAGACGAGCGTACGCGGTCCGCGAAAACGCGGGGTGCGCCAGAGCGCGGCGGGGCTCAGCCGGTCGACTCGACGTCCATCCAGCGCACGCCGGGCATCCCCACGCGGAGACGGTCGCCGCGACGCACGAGCACGAGCATCCTGCCGTCGCACGCATGGCAGCGGAGCACGGCGCCCGGCGATCCCGGGTTCATGTAGAGGCGCTGCTCGGCGAGCGTCGCGACGACGCCGCACCAGGCGCACGCGCTGCGAGCCGCGGTCATGTCAGCGGCAAACACCTCGCTCAGCATGCCCGCGAGCGCGTTGCCATCGAGCATCATCATCGTGTCGTCCATCGCCACTAACCTCCCGTCGGCCCGAATCGTTCTGTCTTGATGCGCAGCGGTGCGTGACCCAGCTCCACCAGGCTCTGCGCCACCACCTCCACGAACGGTGTCGGCCCGCAGATGTATGTGAGCGGGTTGCCGGCAGCCGGCCACGCGTGATCCGCAAGCATCTGCTTGTCGACGCGCCGCGACAGCCCCGTCCAGCCCGGCGGCTGCGCGCGGGTCAGGGTGTGCAGCACGGTCAGCGCGCCATCGCCCGCGGCGAGCTGCTCCAGCTCGGCGCGATAGATGACGTCGTCGAGCGAGCGCGACGAGTACAGCAGCCGCGCCGGCACCGTTGATCTGCGAGCGGACCGATGGCGAAGCATCGCCATCAGCGGCACGATGCCGGACCCGCCGGCGACGAGCATCAGCGGGCCGCCGTCGCCCACCTCCCACGTGAAGTACCCGCCGATGGGTCCGCGCAGCTCCACCCGGTCACCGGTCTGCACGTCGTCGACCAGGAAGATGGACACCTCGCCGTCGTCGAGCCGCTCGACGGTGAGCGAGACGCGGTCGCCGCTCTCCGGCGGCGACGCGATCGAGTAGCTGCGCTGCGCCTGGTAGCCGTCCGGCGCGGTGAGCCGGACGTCGACGTGCTGCCCGGCCAGGTGGCCGCGCCAGGCCGGCACCTGGAACACGATGGTGCGCACCCGCCGGGTCTCGGTGACCATGCCGACCGCCTCCGCCGCGGCCCACGTCAGTCGCCGCTGTACCGCTGCTCCTTCCACGGGTCCCCGTACATGTGGTAGCCGTAGGTCTCCCAGAAACCGGGTTCGTCGTCATTCATCAGGCGCAGGCCGCGGACCCACTTGGCGCTCTTCCAGAAGTACAGATGCGGCACCAGCAGCCGGGCCGGACCGCCGTGCTCCGCCTCGAGCGGCTCGCCGTTGTACGCGAACACCACCCACGCCTTGCCGCCCGTGACGTCCTCGAGCGGCAGATTGGTGGTGTAGTCACCGTCGGAGAACGCCATCACATACTCCGCCCCGGTCTCGACGCCGTCGAGCAGCGTGTCCACCGAGACGCCCTCCCACAGCGTGTCGAGCTTGGACCACTTGGTGACGCAGTGGATGTCCTTCGTGATCATCTGTGTGGGCAGCGCGCGGAACTCGTCCCACGTCCATCGCCTGGCCGTGTCGATCTCACCGGTGATGGAGAACGTCCAGTCTTTCAGCGGCGTGTGCGGCGTCGGCCCTGCCGACAGCACCGGAAACCCGGAGACGAGGTACTGCCCCGGCGGCAGCCTCCCTGCCTGATCACGGTCGCGCGGCCGGCCGTGAAATCCACGGGTGACGAACGCCATGAGTGGACGAGTATGCGCCCTCGGACCGCGAGAGTCAGGAGCTCCCTGGCATGCTTCGGCCGTGATCTCCGACCGCCTCCACGCGACCCTCGAGACGCACTACAAGCTCTTCGGGACCGACGGGGTCTCGCTGCAGTCGCAGGAGCTGTCGGAGGCTCTCACCAAGCGCGGCTGGCGCGTGCACCCGTGTGCCAGCGACGTGCCCGAAGGAGCGGATGGCCTGCGACTGCCAGAGCTGGCCTATCAGTCCGCTGAGGCCGTCGCGCTGCGCACGCGCCTCTTCCCCACCGCCGTGGCCGGAGCATTGACGGACGACGATCATTCCCTGGTGCGCGAGGTGACGACTCGCTCGGGACCCATCCGCGAGGCGATCGAGTCGTACGTCACGGAGCACGACATACCGGTGCTGCACGTGCGCAACCTCATGTCGCTCCCGTACAACCTGCCAGCGTCGCGCGCCATCTTCGACGTCGCGCGCGCTCATCCCGAACGAGGCTTCCTGCTGCAGCACCACGACCTGTATTGGGAGGGGCCGAACGCGCGCACCTTCGACACGCCCTACGCGGCGGTGCGCGCGCTCGTCGATGAGATCATGTGCCCGGCGCTGCCGAACGCGACTCACGTCCTGATCAACCCCATCGCCGCAGAGGCGCTGCTCGCGCGGCGAGGCATCACCGGCACGGTCGTGCCCGACGCGTTCGACTTCGACCGCATGCTGCCGGTGATCGACGAACCGGGGTTCCGGCGGCGTCTCGTCGTGCTCACCGGCGCTCCCGGACCCATCCGCGACGATGACCTGGTGGTTTCCATGCCCGCGCGCGTCGCCATCAACAAGGCAATCGAGCTGGCGGTGCAGTTCGTCGCCGCGCTGGAGCGCTCACGTGGCGCGCTCGAGACGGCACCGGACGGCATCGGTGCGCAGCGACGCCGCTTCACCGCGATGAGCCGGATCGTCCTGCTCCTCGTGCAGGGGGAGGACATCGAGGACAATCGCGCCTATCTCGACCGCGTGCTCGCGTACGCACGACTCCTGGGGGTCACCGTCGCCTACAGCGGCGGCTTCGTGATGCCCGACCGGCGCCTGCAGCCAGGTGACACCGAGCACGTGCCCTTCTACAGCACGTACCGCGCGGCCGACCTCGTGTGCTACTCGCCGGAGCATGAGGGCTTCGGCAATCAGGCGATCGAGACCGTGTGGGCGCGAAAGCCCTTGGTGGCGCTGGAATATCCCGTGTTCAAGCGATTCGTGCGCGAGCACATCCCCCACTACGTCTCACTCGGTGACACCACGCAGCTGCAGCGCAATGAGGAGATGGAGCGGCTGCATCGGCTCGCCGAGCCACAGCTGCACCGGGCGGTGAACGAGGCGATCACCGTTCTGCTCGATCACGAGATGGAGCGGCGCTGGACGGAGGAGAACTTCACCGCGCTGCGCGCGTTCTGCGGGGTCGACACGATCTCGATGCGCTACATCGCGCTCTACCAAGAGCTCGAAGGCCGCGCGCCGGCCTGACGCGCGCGCACCCGCGCGTCTGATTCAGACCCTGGCCGCGGTGGTGCGCAGCCCGTCGACGATCACCTTGACCAGACGCTCCGAGGCCCGCGCCGCTTCCTGATCCGTCGCCAGGCAGATGCCGCTGACGGCACGCACGAGATCGGCGCCGTCGATGTCGTCGCGCACGGTCCCGGCTGCCGCACCGGCGGCGAGCAGTCGCGACGCACACTCGCGGGCTCGGTTCTTCTCGGCGGACAGCGTCGAGCTGCTCGCCATCAGGGGCTTGAGCACCGAGAGCATGCCTCGCTTGCGGTGCACGTGCTGCACGAAGAGCTGCATCCACTCGGCCAGCGCTTGATCCGGCGGCAGCTCGACCAGCAGCTCGTCGGCCCGCTCGCACAGCGCGTCCACCTCGTGGCGGTACACCCCTTCGACGAGCGCGTCGCGCGTGGGGAAGTGCCGGTACAGCGTGCCGATGCCGACGCCGGCCCGGCGGGCGATGTCCTCCAGCGGCACCTCCGCCCCGCGCTCGGCGAAGGTCTCGGACGCCACGGCGAGCAGGCGCTCGCGGTTGCGGGCCGCGTCGGCGCGGACGCGGCGCTGCGCCGGGGCTGCCGTGGCCTCAGGCCCCGCCAGCTCGGGTGCGATCGGGGTGTTCACGAGGACAGTCTGGTTTGAGGTTGCAAAGCGGAGGAACCCTCCGTATAATTCCGGAGGAAGCTTCCGGTTCTCATCCTACCGCATTCGGAGGTCAACAATGCCATCCACGTCCGTGCTGCCGCCGCCCGCGGCAACCGGCGCCCCGCGGCGGGCCAGCCCTGCGCTCGTCCTCGGGGTGATCCTCACCGTCCAGCTCATGGTGGTCATCGACGCCAGCATCGTGAACGTCGCCCTGCCGGGCATCGCCCGCTCCCTGAGCTTCTCCGCCGCGAGCCTCTCCTGGGTGGTCACCGCGTACACCCTGACGTTCGGCGGCCTGCTGCTCCTCGGCGCCCGCGCCGGCGACCTCGCCGGCCGGCGGCGCACGTTCATCGCCGGCATCGCGCTCTTCAGCGTGGCCTCGCTCGCCGCCGGCGCCGCCCCCTCCGCCGCCGTGCTGCTCGGCGCGCGCGCGGTGCAGGGCATCGGCGGGGCGCTGGCTGCGCCGTCCGCCCTGGCGCTGCTGATGATCCAGTTCGAAGAGGGTCGCGCTCGCACCCGCGCGCTGGGCTGGTACGCCGCGGTCCTGGTGGGCGGCATCGCGGTCGGCCTCATCCTCGGCGGCATCCTCACGCAGTGGCTGGGCTGGCGATCGGTGTTCTTCGTGAACGTCCCGATCGGCGCCGCCGCCATCGCGCTCGCGCGCGCCGTCCTGGTGGAGACACCATCGCGCACCGGACATCTCGACATTGGTGGCGCGATCACGTCCACCGCGGGTGTCGCGTCACTCGTGTTCGGTTTCGTGCGCGCTGCGCAGAACGGCTGGGCCGATCCCGTCACGCTGGTCGCGTTCGCTGCCGGCGCCGGCCTGCTGGCGACCTTTGTGCTCATCGAGTCGCGGGCGGCCGAGCCGATCACACCGCTGCGGCTGTTCGCCGATCGCTCGCGCAGCAGCTCCTACGCCGCCCGCCTGCTGCTGATCGCGGGCGTGTTCGGGATGTTCTTCTTCCTCACACAGTTCCTGCAAAACGTGCTCGGCTACGGTGCGCTCGAGTGCGGGCTGGCGTTTGTGCCCTTCGCCGCGATGCTGTTCACCATGTCGCAGGTGACCGCGCGTGTGCTCGCGGAGCGCGTCGACGGCAAGCGCCTCATGGTCGGGGGTCTTCTTCTCTCGACGATCGGCATGGCGATGTTCACGCAGCTGTCGCCGCACAGCGGGTATCTGTCGCTCCTCCTGCCCTTCCTGCTCCTCGGCGCCGGCAACGGCATGGCCTTCGTGCCGCTCACGGCTGCGTCGCTGCACAACGTTCGCCCCGAGGAGGCCGGCGCGGCCTCAGGGCTCGTGAATGTGGCGGTGCAGCTTGGCGGAGCGCTCGGGCTGGCGGTGCTCGTGTCGATCTTCGGCAGCGGCGCGCGTGCCACCGCGGCGGCCGTTGCCCGCGGCAGCGCGGCACATGCCGGGTTCGTATCCGCCGCCGATCATGCATTCCTCGCGGCGACGGTCTTTGTCGCCGCCAGCGTCGTCCTGCTTGCCCTGGCCATCCCCGGCCGCCGCGCCGCGGCTCGCGCGGCGGCTGCGGCCTCCGTGCCGGAGTGGGCGCGAGCCATCGGTGAGGACGAGCGCGTCGTCGCGGGCGTGGAGTGAACGGACTGCAGGGCTAGGTGACGAGCGCGTCGCTGATGAGGTCGATGCCCGCGATACGCGCCGCCATGTCCTCGCCGAGCCCGTAGCGGCCGGCGAGGGTGCTCGGCGCCAGGTAGCTCACCTTCGTCTGCCCGCCGTCATCCCATACGAGCAGCTTCAGCGGCAGGTCGAGCGCCACGAGCGGCTCGGCCACCATCAGCGGCGTGCCGGCCTGCGGGCTGCCGAAGACGACCAGCTTGGTGGCGCGCAGGGTGAGGCCGGCTTGTTCGGCCAGACCGCCGTGATCGATGACCGCGAACAGCGTGAGCGCGCGGGCGGCGAGCAGCTCCTCGAGCCGCGACACGGTCTCGTCGACGGATCGCGGGCTCAGCTTGGTCACCACGCCGGCCGGCAGCGGGCCGCGCTCGGCCATCACGCCACGATGTGCTTGACGTCCGCCATGTACCGCTCCGCAGCGACGGCCGCGGCCTCGGGCGAGCTCCCCTGCAGGCGCGCGTCGATGTACGCGGCGTACCAGTCCCACCAGTCGTGCTTCGGCGCCCGCGCCTCGAACGCCGCGTGCTGCTGGTCGGTCTCGCGCAGCAGGTCGGCGAGCTCGGCTACATCGTCGGGACTACCCACGACCTGGAATTGTGGCGCTGTGGGTTACAACTCTGGCGGGCCATCGGCCGGGCCGGCATTCGCGAGGAAGTGCTCACCGGGCAGCCCCCAGCGCAGCGTCTCCTCCCGCAAACTCCGGAGCGATCGGAACACGGGCACGTCGTAGGTGGCGCTGAGCCGCTCACTGAACGACGCCAGCGAGTCCTTGCCCAGCCTCCAGCGGCGCGTGAAGCGCCGCGGCAGGTACACGGCAACGATCTCGGCCTTCTCCGCGCGCCACCCGCGGTGGAACAGCGCCACGCTGCCGTACCCCACAACGCCGACGATGACCATGCCGTAGTTGCGCCCCGCCCAGCGTGCACGAACCGCGCTGTAGTAGGCGTTGAACCCCCACATGTTCTCTTCCGAGGGCGCGTAGTTGGCGAGGTTGGTGCCGCGCGTCCACACGTGCGCGTCGAACGCCGAACGGAGCGTGATGCCACGCGCATCGTCGAGGGACGCTTCGACGCAGAGCCACTTGTAGCCGACGATGCGCATCGCCATGCTCAGCGCCGCGCCGGTGCCGGCTCGCGCTCCTTCTGCGGCACAGGCGCAGGCTCGCGGACGGGCTCCGCACGCTGCGGAGCGGGCTCCGGCGCCGGGAGCCGCCACGGTTCCTCCTCGGGCAGCCGAATCGTCCGCTCATGACGCCCCAGCTTGCTCATCCCGTCATTTTCCGCCACCTGCGCCGGTCAGAACAGGGCGGAGAACCCTGTGCCAAGCTACGCGGCCGATGGCCACGCCGCAGCCGGTCCTGACCCCGCTCACCAGCGCGGCGATCTTCATGGTCGCGACGATCAATCCAGGCGGCGAGACGACCGTGCGTGAGCTGCTCGAGGACGCCTCTGGGCTGCAGCGCGCGGTCGGGTTCCGGATCCCCGACGCCCGCCTGGCGCTGGTCGCCGGCATAGGCTCCGACGCGTGGGACCGCCTGTTCAGCGGGCCGCGGCCGGCGGACCTGCGCCCGTTTCGCGAGCTGAGCGGTCCGCGACATCACGCGCCGTCGACGGCCGGCGACCTGCTCTTCCACATCCGCGCCAGGCAGATGGACCTCTGCTTCGAGCTCGCCACACAGCTGATGCTGCGACTGCGCGAGGCGGTGACCGTCATCGACGAGGTCCACGGGTTCAAGTACCTCGATGAGCGCGACCTGCTGGGATTCGTCGACGGCACGGAGAACCCCACGGGCCAGGAGGCGGCCGACGCCGTCACCATCGGTGACGAGGACGCGCCCTTCGCCGGCGGCAGCTACGTGATCGTGCAGAAGTACGTGCACGACATGCAGGCGTGGAACGCGCTCAGCACGGAGGAGCAGGAGCGCGTCTTCGGCCGCACCAAGCTCGACGACATCGAGATGGCCGACGGCGTCAAGCCGAAGGACTCGCACATCGCGCTCAACGTGATCACCGACGACGCCGGCAGCGAGCTGAAGATCCTGCGCGACAACATGCCCTTCGGACAGGCCGGCTCCGGTGAGTTCGGCACCTACTACATCGCGTACGCGAAGACCCCCGCGGTGACCGAGCGCATGCTGCGCAACATGTTCCTCGGCGATCCGCCGGGGAACACCGATCGCGTGCTCGACTACTCCAGCGCGCTGACCGGCGTGCTGTTCTTCGTGCCCACGCAGGATTTCTTGGACGAGCTTCCAGGCCCGCCCGCACAGCGCTAGGACGCCGCGGGGAACCCGTTGAAGGGGTCGTCGCTGGTGACCCCGCCCGGGAGCGCGTTGACGGCGTCGCTGAATGCCGTCCAGGCGTTGCCGGCGGCGTCCCCGGTGAGCTGCGCGTAGAGGCCGGCAAGCGTTCCACTCGAGCCCAGCGCGACCATCGCCTGCGCGATCGTGCTGAGGCTCTGGCCTTGACTCAGCAGCCAGGAGATGAAGGCCATGCCGCAGCCGGTGCTGTCCGCATCCTGATCCGTGGACTCCGTGTCATCGACCCAGTCCGGCATGCCGTCGGAGAACCAGATCGGCGCCGTCGCGAAGTCTGGAAGCGCGTTGGATCCCACGACGGCGGCGCACCAGCGCGACAGGGCCTCCCCGGTGCTCACGCCACAGAGCGTGCCGTTCATGGCGCACTCGCTCAGCTCCGCCTCGAACAAGGCCTCCACTCGCGCCGGGCTTCCGAATGAGACGTCCACCTCGATGTTGTTGCCGGTGCTGAAGTCACAGCCGTCGTGGTCGGCGCCGCCGGTCCCGTCGGTCAGGCCCGAGAGTGCGAAGAGGATCACGTTCACCGGACCGCCGGTGATCCCGAAGAAGCCGTTGTTCTGCTGCACGATCTGGGCGGCCGCGGTGAGCAGGTCGTTGGCGTTCTGCAGCGCCGGCGCCCCCAGCGCCGGGTCGACATAGACGGTGACGCCGCCGCTGGTGCCGACCAGCTGTGATTGGCCGGTGTAGGTGGGCCAGGTGGGAACGCCGGTTTGGGACGCACGCACCACCGGCGGACGGAGCGCATGGGAGACGCGGGCGGCTGTCATGAGACTGGTCATCGTCATCACTCCAAACGGGCTGTCAACCAATCGCCTTCCGCAGGGCTCGCGCGGGGGCGCGGCCCACACACCTTACGGGCCCGGCACCTGACGTTGCCAGGCGGTTCCTGGCGCCCCTCCCATGGAGACCGCCCCGGAGGGCGGACGGCGGCATGCCGAGAGGAGGCAGCACTGTGGCCCGACATCCCCACGTCATCCGCAGCGCGGCAGATGTGCCGCCGCCACTTGTCGACGCGTTCATCCGTGACATGGCTCGCCGCATGAGCGGCACGCCCGAGGCCCGGGCCTGCGTCGGGCTCTCGTTCACCTTCATCTCGAGCGATGTCGCGGTGCGCCCGGCGCGCTACGAGGTGGGCAGGGACGGCGTCATCGCCGTGCGCCGCGGCGACCGGCTGCCCGCCACCTTCACCTTCGTGTCCGACGCGAACACCTTCGACAGCGTGCTGCGCGGCCGCGAGAGCGCACTCCTCGCTCTGCTGCGCCGCCACATCCGGCTCGACGGCTCGTTCCACCGCATCCGCTGTCTGCTGCGCATGATGCCCGCCGTGCAGGACGCGTACGCGGCGACGCGCGACGGAATGTGTGTGCGCTACCGCACCACGTACGACTTCGCCTTCTGAGCTGCACCGTACGCGCGCCGCATGCTCGGGGTCTCCGGGTCGAGCGCCGCCCCGTACACGTGAATCGACACCGCGTGATCGGATGCGCATCGCACCTCGTGGATGTCGTCGGGCGGCAGCAGCACGGCTGTGTCACCCGCCCGCATCACCCGATCCTCGCTGTGCACCAGCTGCTCACCGCCGCCGTCAGGGCTGATGGAGTATCGCCGCTCGTGCTCGATGCCCTCGTAGACCCCGATCACACACCAGGCGACGTGGTCGTGGATCGGTGTCTGCTGACCGTGACGCCAGGCCAGCACGCGGATCGACACACCGGCCGCACGGTCGACGTGCAGCGTGCGCGAGCGGTATCTCGACGGATCACCGGCCAGCATGTCCTCGGGCAGCCATCCGCGCTCCCGCAGTGCGGTGCGCAGGAGCGACTGCGTGGCGCGGGCGCTCTCGATCGCTGACGTTTCCCCGCGGCATGCAGCAGCGATCGCGGCCGCCAGCCAGGCGGCGGTCCCGGGCGCCGGTTGCCGCCCGCGAGCCCTCGCTCTGTGAGCGGCTGGTGCGTCTCGAGGCGAGACTGTCAAGGCGTCCATTGATCGGCTCCTCACGTGGCCCGGGATCCGCCCGGTGCTCGCGGACCACGTTCGCGCCTCAACCTTGGAGGTTCCTGAGCGTTCCGCGAGAATTGTGTGTGGAGTCGTTGCACGTATCGACAGATACCGCGACATCGTGACGTCGCCGTGCTGATGTCGACGGCGGTGGCCATGGCGCGCATGTGCTTGACTCGCGTCGTCTTCCATGGGCATGCGGCTTCTGGAGCAAGGGGCATGCGGCTTCTGGAGCAAGCTGATGACGTCGGCTGCATCGAGGAGCTCGTGGGCATCCGTCGACCCCGGGCACGGCACACCCATCTATCTCATCGGCTACAGCAACGGCGGCCGCCTCGCCTACACGCTGGCCTGCGCGGCGCCCACGCTGGTGGACGTTTCGCGGTGGTGAAGTCGGTCCCGGTCTCCGCGTGTGCCCCGACGGCGCCGTACAGCATCCTGCAGATCGCCGGCACGGTGGACTGGGAGGTGCCGTACAAGCCGGGCGATGCCGGATCGGAGTGGCCGCCCGTCACCCAGCAGGTGGCGTCACTGGAGCAGCGGGACGGCCGCGCGGGCGCACCGACGACCACGCAGGCGGGGACGCTGATCCTGCAAGACTGGACCTCGTGCACAGACGGCACGCGCGTCGCACTCGCCACGTATGCCGGGGGCGGGCATGAGTGGCCGCGGGGCGACGCCACCACACCCGGTGCGGCGAGCGTCATCGCCACGTTCTTCGGCGTCTGACCGGTCTTCCGCGTGACCTCGTCCCTCGACGTCGACGTCGCCGTGGTGCCGGCGCCGGCGCGACGCTGGCCGCCCACCGTGTGCATCGTCGTCGATGCGCTGCGTGCCGGCGCAACCATCACGACGCTGCTCGACCTCGGCTGCCGTGAGCTCATCCTCACCACCGGGCGCGGTGACGCGCGCAGGCTCGCTCGGGAGCGCGGCGGCGTGCTCGTGGGTGAGCGCGAGGGCATCATGCCGCGCGGCTTCGACTACAACAACTCTCCCACCCAGCTCATCGACGGCGATGTGCACGGCCGCACGGTCGTGTTCTGCAGCACCAACGGGACGGTGGTGGTCAGCGGCCTGCGCCGCATGCGGGCGGTGTTCGTCGGCTGCCTGCTGAACGCGCAGGCGTGCGCGGAGGCAGCACTCGCCGAGGCACATGCGCTCGGGACTTCCGTCGGGATCGTCTGCGCGGGACGCAGCGGCGTGTTCGCGCTCGACGATGTGCTCGCTGCGGGCGTTATCGTCGAACGACTTGTCACCGCCGCCGATGCGCACGGGATCATCTGCGGTCTGACGGATGCGGCGCAGTCGGCAGTGGCGCTGCGCGCCGCCTACCCGGACGCCGCCGTGGCGCTGCGCGCGTCCGCGAGCGGCCGCTCGCTTCGCGACCTGGGGGCGGGCGCGGACGTCGAGTTCTGCAGCCGCGTCGACGGCACCGACACCGTCGG
>DASUWI010000024.1:0-15749 GCA_036378495.1 Candidatus Dormiibacterota bacterium | reverse complement strand
GCCCGATCCGATGGCGATCCTCGACGAGGCCGAGAACGTGCTCCACCGCTGGGTCGACGTGGCTGCGGACACGATGCGCGCGTCAGAAGCGGCCGGTGTCGACGCGGTTGCGGCCGCGCTCGCCGACGTGTTCTCCGAGCCACCGGACGTGCTCTCGAGCGAGAACCTGGAGAAGTTCGAGGTGCTGAACGGCGTCCACAGCAACGCGGCCGGCATCGTGCGCTACCTGCAGCGGCGCGCCGGGTCCCCCGCGCACCAGGAAGCGCCGCCATCGCCCGCGTGAGCGGAGTCACCGTCCGCCGCCCGCCGCTGCTGGCGGCGGTGGTGCTCAGCGCCTGCGTCGGGCTCGTCGGTGGATCGCTGGCGGCATGGGCAATCTACGCGCGATTCGGGCCCGTGGAGCGCGTGGTGACGCAGCTGGCGCCGGCGCAGGGGAGCGGCCCCGGATCGGCGCAGTCGGTGGCACAGGTGGCGCAGGCGGCGGCGGCGTCGGTGGTGGAGATCGGCACCAAGCCCACCGACACTCAGTCGCTGCTGTCGGGGACGACGCAGCTGGTCGACGGATTCGTGGTGAGCTCGGACGGCCTGGTCATCACGAGCATTCATGCCATCCGCGGCGCCACCACGCTCCGGGTGGCGACCCCCGACGGCCATGCGTACGACGCCACCGTGGTGCTGTCCGATCCCGCTCACGGGATCGCCCTCCTCCGCGCCAGCGGCGCGCAGCAGCTCACGCCGCTGTCGTTCACGACGCAGCCCGCGGTGCCCGGCGACGCGGCGATCGCGGTGGCCCGCGAGCCCTTTGCCGGCGTGACGCTGAGCACCGGGACGGTGAGCTCCACCGGCCGGCAGATCACCCTGAGCGACGGCGAGCCCGCGCTCAAAGCGGTGCTGACGGTGGACGCCACGCCAGACCCCCGCGCCGACGGCGCGCCGTTGGTGAGCGGCGCCGGCCAGGTCACGGGCGTGGTCGTCGACGCGGGCACCGCGGCACCCGGCCTGGCGGCGCTGTCCGCGCAGGCGGCGGCCGCGCTCGTCCGCCAGGCGACGTCGGGCAGCCAGGCGGGTGCCGCGACCTTCGGAGTGTCGGATTACGTGATCATCGATCCCGCCACCGCCGCGGCGGCCGGCCTGCCACCGGGAGCGCTGGTGCGCTCGCTCGACCCCACGAGCCCGATGGCTGCAGCGGGGATCCACGCCGGCGATGTGGTCACCGCGGTCAACGGGGTCGCGATCGATTCCGCGCATCCGCTCGACGCGGTGACAATGGGACTGGCGCCCACGCAGCAGGTCACCGTCTCGGTGTTCGCCGACGGGACGGCGCGAACCGCCACCGTGACCGTGGGTACCGCGCCCGCCGGCGGGTAGCATCGCAGCGATGGAGGTCACCTACCTCGGCCTGTCGTGCGTGCGCCTGCGCGGGCGCGAGACATCCGTGCTGCTCGACCCGCCACAGGCGCAGCTCCCCGGGCTGGCCCGCGCCAACGTCGCGGTCGTCGTGCGCACGGAGGGGGCAACCGACGCCGACCTGCTCCGCGCACGGCCCGGCCACGTGCAGGAGGTGAGCGGACCCGGTGAGTTCGAGGTGCGCGGTGTGAGCGTGCTCGGCGTCCCCGCCGATGGGGTGACGGTCATGCGCGTGACGATCGACGACGTGCGTGTGGTCAGCACCGGCAAGCTGCGCCGCCAGCTCGGCGAGGACGAGATCGACGCGCTGGGCAGGGTGGATGTCCTCGTCGTACCGGTGGGCGGCGGTGACGCGCTGAGCGCGGGCGACGCCGCCAAGCTGGTGCGCGCGCTGGAGCCGGCCATCGTGGTGCCGTCGCGGTATCGCGCCACCGGTGGCACGGCGGAGTACGAGCCGGTCGACAAGTTCGCGCGGGAGATGGGACTGGCGGAGGGCTCGTGGCAACCGCAGCCGCGGCTGAGCCTCAGCGGCGCCGCTGCCGACTCCGACGAGACCCGCGTCGTGATCCTCGAAGCGCGCGGCTAGCGGCAGAGCACTCCGTTCAGACCGGCAGCGCCGCCCGAGCCGGCCGCACGACCGCAAAAAGAAGAGGGCCGCCGCGGCGGCCCTCTGTGTTGTGTTGACGCTGTCGACTGTGACGGGTCAGCAGGGATTGCTCGCGAGGCTGATGGTCGACGGTGTGGTCGCACTGCCACCAACTGCGGAGCTGTTGTAGTTGTTGAGCCGGACCTGGTCCGCGCCGTGGCCACCGAACAGCCAGTACGCGGTGAGGTATCCGGGACCGTACTGCGCGCTGCTGCCGCCGTGGCTGTTGCCGCCCGGCTGGCCGCTGGACCAGTTCGCGCCGCCGCCCCAGTCACATGCCGAGCTGGGTCCGACGTTCGCGGTGGAGAAGTACGGGTAGAAGGAAGCCGGTGTCGCGTCATCGCTCAGCGGCGGGTTCGTGCAGTTGTCGCCCACCGGATCAGACCCGTGATCGCCGGTGAACCGGGTGCAGTTCTGCCCGCCCGGGAAGTCCTCGATGCGTGGCAGATCCGTCTCGAGCGCGGAGTCCGGGTACGCCGTGGTGAACGTCGCACTGCCGTTGGCCCCCGACAACGGGCTGCTGAAGAGGAACGGCGTCGCCGCCGTGGTCGGCGTCAGGCTGTTGGGCCAGTAGTTGGCCTGGAACGACGTGCCGTCGAACCCGGGATCGTTCTGGTTCTCGCAGCCCTTCGTCTGATACAGGAGCGGTGGCGCCACGGTTGTGGGTCCGAAGCACGCGGTGTCGTCGCCGTCCGTCGCCTCCTGGCCACCCGTGAAGTTGGTCGCACCCTCCTTGCCGGTGCAGTTCAGCGTCGTGTGGTCGATCTTCGAGCAGAAATCGAAGTGCCCGGTCTCGACGTCCATGGCGATGTTGTAGCTGTGCGCCGCCCAGAGCACGCGGGTCTGCGGGCTGGACGTGGAGTACATCGGGTGGAAGTCGTAGGGCAGCTCCTTGCACGTCGGGTGCGTCGTGGAGGCGTTGAACTTGATCTGCCCGAAGCCATTGGCCGCACTGGCGGTCATCAGACCGCTCGTGTGAGTGGTGTTGTCGGTCACCTGCGTCTGCAGCCCGCTGCTTGTGTCGTGCAGCGAGACCGTGACGTTGTCACCCTGGTTCATGAAGAACACGTTCGGGTTGTTGACCGGGTTGCCGGAGGTGGCCGGGTTGAACTGCAGCGGGTTCGGCGGTCCGATCGGGGAGCCGCTCAGCGTGAGGAACGCGAAGTTCACGTACTCCTGGCCACCGAGGATCTGGGCCTGGCAGGTGGCATTGAGATTCAATCCCTGGATGGGGTTCTCCGACAGGCTGTCGATGGTCAGCGCCACGCACCACTTGGTGGGGTCGCAGCTGCTGCCCGCGAACTGGGGAACCCAGCCTGGCGGGTAGAACTGCAGCTCCTGGAACGCGGCTCCCGGCGCATTGCGGAAGGAGCCCGAGACTGCCGGGTTGACGATGTTGCTGTCGCTGTCCGGGGTGCAGGTGTCGGACTGCTCCGGGTAGGACTGCGTGTCGCACATCGCCATGCCGAACCAGAACGCCGGGCTGTTCTGGTAGCTGTGCGCGAGGGTGGGCGTCTTGTTGCTCGCCTCGGTGGGCTCCGCAGGCAGCGTCACGTTGTACTGCATGTGGTTGCCGGACCCGGGCGAGTTGGAATAGAAGAGCACCGACGGCTCGTCGTGGCCGACGTAATACCCGAAGGTGTTCTGATAGTCGTCAACCTCGGTGCACAACCGTGAGAATGTCCCATACGCGCAGCTCGGTTTCTCCGGCGCTGCTGTCGACGCGGCGCGCACCTGGGGAACAAATGCGATGGCGGTCGCCGCGGACACCGCGACGACCGACACCAGACTGAATAGACGTATCCGTCTCAAGGGCCTTTTCTCCTCCGCAGCCGCGACCGGCGGCTCACGGCTGCACCATGCGATCCGATGACGTCTTCTGGCGCGTCATCTGGCGCGCCCTGGGGATCCGCTGTTGCGGTCTGACCTATATGCGCGCCTCCTGCCACCCCGTTGTCTGACCGGGCTCTCTGGGGACCCGACTCACGCGTCGAGGTCTAGTTGTATACCTGTCGGACATGGGGTGTGTCAATTGCCGTGATAGGGGCGTTTACACGTTTGTGCTGATACGAACATCGGTGCGCCCGTGGTCCGGCGGGCTGGTACAATCACGAAAACCAGTCCGTGGAGGCTCTGCGCATGGCGAAGTTCGTGTTCGTGACGGGCGGAGTCGTCTCCTCCCTGGGCAAAGGGATCACTGCAGCCTCGATCGGCACGATCCTCAAGGCGCGCGGGCTGCACGTGGGGATGCAGAAGCTCGATCCGTATCTCAACGTGGACCCCGGGACGATGTCGCCGTACCAGCACGGCGAGGTGTTCGTCACCGACGACGGCGCCGAAACGGACCTCGACCTCGGCCACTACGAGCGCTTCGTCGACGTCGCGCTGAGCAAGGCCAGCAACGTCACCACCGGCAAGATCTACGCGTCAGTGATCGCCAAGGAGCGCCGCGGCGACTATCTCGGCGGCACCGTCCAGGTCATTCCCCACATCACCAACGAGATCAAGCACCGCATTCTCCGCGTCGCCGAGAACGAGCTGCCCGAGCCCGACGTCGTCATCGTCGAGGTCGGCGGCACGGTGGGTGACATCGAGTCCCTGCCCTTCCTCGAGGCGATCCGGCAGATGAAGAACGATGTCGGCCGCAACCACGTGTGCTACGTGCACCTCACGCTCGTGCCCTTCGTCAACGCCAGCGAGGAGCACAAGAGCAAACCCACGCAGCACTCGGTGAACACGCTGCGGTCGATCGGCATCCAGCCGGACGTGATCGTGGCGCGCAGCGAGAAGCCGATCGCCGGCTCGCTGAAGGACAAGATCGCGCTCTTCGGTGACGTCGAGCGCCGCGCCGTCATCGGCGTGCCCGATGCGGCGTCCATCTACCAGGTGCCGCTGATGCTCGAGGAGTCCGGTCTCGGCGACTACATCGTCGAGCTGCTCGGGCTGGAGGCGCAATCTCCCGACCTGCGTGACTGGGAAGACCTCTGCGCGCGCATCGCGGCGCCCAAGCCCCCCGTGCGCGTCGCAGTCGTCGGCAAGTACGTCGAGATGCCGGACTCGTACATCAGCGTCACCGAGTCGCTGCGCCATGCGGCGCTGCACAGCGGTGTGGACCTGCGCCTCACGTGGGTGAACTCGGAGACTCTCGACCAGGACACCTCGCCGCTGGACGGGCAGGACGGCATCGTGGTGCCCGGCGGATTCGGTCATCGCGGCATCGAGGGCAAGGTGCTGGCGTCGCGCTACGCCAGGCGGCACAAGACGCCGTACCTCGGGCTCTGCCTCGGCATGCAGTGCGCGGTGGTCGACATCGCCCGCGAGGTTTTGGACGCACCCGACGCAAACTCCACGGAGTTCAACGCCTTCACCTCGCACCCGATCATCGACCTGCTCCCCGAGCAGCGCGACATCGAGGAGAAGGGGGGCACCATGCGGCTCGGCGTGTACCCGTGCAAGCTGGCCCCGGGAACGCGCGCGGCGAGCGCGTACGGGGAGGCCGTCGTGTACGAGCGGCACCGCCACCGGTTCGAGTTCAACAACCACTACCGCGAGCCGCTGGCGGGCGCCGGCGTGGTGTTCTCGGGCACGTCGCCCAACGGCCGCCTGGTGGAGATCATGGAGCTGCGCGATCACCCCTTCTTCATGGGCTCGCAGTTCCATCCGGAGTTCCGGTCGCGTCCGGGCCGGCCCCACCCGCTGTTCCGCGAGTTCATGGAGGCCGCGGCGCGGCGCGCCGGCGTGACGCCCGCAACCGGAATCGCGCACCCGGAGGTCACCGGCGCGGAGGTCGCGGTCAACGGCTCCGCGGTGACCACGGGAGCCGGATCGAGCTGATCGCCAGCCCGCGCCGGTAATCTCCGCGAGCGATGAGCATGGCCGTCCGGTCCTCCACGTCTGCTGCGCGGATCAGCCGCGACCGTCATCGCGGCCTCGAGCTGCTGCGGGCCACCGAAGCGGCGGCGCTGACCGTCGGCAGGTGGCTCGGCCGCGGCGACAAGACCGGCATCCGTCAGGCGGGGCACGACGCGATGGAGGAGGCGCTCCTCACCATGCCGTTCGACGGGCGCATCGTCATCGGCACAGAGGCAGTGGGCAGCCGCCTCGGCGCCGGGCGCCACATCGGCTCCGGCCGCGACCGCATCGATCTCGGCGTCATCCCGATCGACGGCGTCAGCCTGGTTGCGGGGGGCATGACCCAGGCGCTGAGCGTCGCCGTCGCCGCCGAGGTGGGCGGGCTCCTGCCACCGCCACCCGTCGCGTACATGCACAAGATCGCCGTGGGGCCGCAGGCCCGGGGCGCCATCGATATCAGCGACACGCCGGAGAACAACCTCCGCCGCATCGCCTTCGCCATGAACGTGCAGGTTCAGGACCTGACCGTGATGATGCTCGACCGGCCCCGGCACCAGACGCTGCTGGAGCGGATTCGGGGGCTGGGCGCCCGCGTCGCGCTGGCCAGTGACGGCGACGTCGGCATGGCGATGATGACCGCGTGGCCGGGGTCGGGCATCGACGCGATGGTGGGCACGGGTGGGACGAGCGAGGCGGTCGTCGCCGCCTGCGCGATGCGCTGCCTCGGCGGCGAGCTGCAGTGCCGCCCGTGGGTGCGCCACGAGGACGAGGCGGCGGCGACGCGGGCTGCCGGCTACGATCCCGATGCTGCGCTGGGCATGGATGCGCTCGTCCCGGGGCGCGAGATCAGCGTCGCGGTGACCGGCGTCAGCGGCGGCGGCCTGCTCCGCGGGGTGCTCTATCACAACTGGTGGGCCGAGACCCACAGCATCGTGATGCGTGCGCAGAGCGGTACCGTGCGCGAGATCCTGACCAAGCACCACGTCGCGCTCCCGCCCGACCAGGCCGGCCGCGTCCTGTGACCACGACCGAAGACCCGGTCGAGCTGCTGCGCGCGCGGCCGGCATCGGCCGCACCGTCGCCGCGGACGACGCCACGCGGCTCGCTGCCAAGTGCGCTGCAACCACCCGGCCTGCCGTTGCGCGTTGCGCTGTGGCTGGCCAGCCGCTCACTGCTGGTGCTGGGCCGGGCTCGCTACGCGTTCGCCGACGCCCTCGGGCTTGCCATCTACGCGCGCACGTCAGCGGCGCGACGGCAGCGATGCGCCGACAACCACCGCCGGCTGGACCCCTCCATCAGCGACGCCGAGGCACGCCGCCGCGCGCGCGGCTCGTACCGCGAGTTCATGCGTCTCTCGTTCGATTTCATGTGGGAGTACGCCGTCACCTCCGAGCGCATGCGCCGGCACTACACGGTGCGCGGGCTGGAGCACGTGTGGCGGGCGATGGCCGACGGCAAGGGCGGCATCTTCGTGCTCGCCCACTACGGCTCGTGGGACGTCGCCGCTGCCATCGCACTGTCGATGGATGTGCCGCTCACCACCGTGATGACGAAGGTCGGTGACAGCGAGCTGGCCACCCGTATCGCCGCCTGGGCGCGGCGCCACCAGGACATGGAGGTGCTCATCGCCGGCCGCGGCGCCGCGCGCGGTCTGATCAGCGCGGTGCGCCGCCAACGCTTCGACGCCATCCTGGCCGACATCCCCGAGGGCGGTGGTCGCGTGCTCGTCGACTTCTGCGGCGGTCCGGTGAACGTCAGCACCGGACCCGCATGGATCTCGCGCACCACCGGCGCGCCGATCCTCTGCGTCGACTGCTTTCGCAACGTCGACGGACGCTACCGCATGGTCATCCATCCCCCCGACGGTGTGGGCGACGGTGAGACCGACCACGACGTCATGCAGCGTGTTGCGACCCGGCTCGAGCAGCAGATCCGCCGCATCCCCACGCAGTGGTATCCGTTCGGCAAGGTGTACCAGGACACCGACCCGCTCGCATAGCGGACGGGCGTCAACCGCTCCCGGCCTTGACCCCCGGATCGATGCGCGGGCCCACGAGCGGCCGTCCCGGGCGCGTGTCGAACACGAGCCGGTCCCACACGAGCTTCCAGAACTTGCCGTAGGCGCGGCGATCCTCCGGGAGGCCTTCGAGGCGACGCAGGACGAGCAGCGCGAGGATGGCGGTGCAGCCGAGCGCAACGGTCACGCCGTTGAAGAAGAACGCGACCACCGGCAGCACACAGAACGCCAGCAGCACGGCGAGCGCGATGCGATGCCGCAGCGCGCCGAGCGCGAAGCATGCAAGCACGGCGATGAACCCGGCGATCGTCAATGGCCCGATGGCGCCCGTGGCCACGGCGACGCCGCGGCCGCCGTTGAAGCGCAGATACACGGGCCAGCCGTTGCCCGCGACTGCGGCCAGCGCCACGAGCACCTGCACCAGGACCGAGAACCCGAGCAGCCGGGTCACCAGCACGGGAATCACGCCCTGCGCGAACTGCGCCGGCCCCACGATGACCGCGAGGTCGAACCCCGCGTGGCGGTACACGTTGCTCGTGCCGATGTTGCCCGAGCCGTAGCGGCGCACGTCCAAACCGAAGCGCTGCCAGCGCACCAGGAGCCATCCCGTGGGGATGCCGCCGACCAGATAGCCCATCAGGCACGCGGCGATCGCGTGCCAGATGCCGTTCAGATCCACGGCGCAAGTGTCGCGCAGCCGCACGTGCAGGGGGCTGACGCTGAATGGCGGTCACGTATCATCCCCAGCCGTGCTGTGGGTACCTGGCCGCATGGCGCACCCATGTGCCCCGCGGCGCATCATGGGCGCATGGGGCGCATGACGGGAGGGGAGTGGTGAGCGCCCGCCCGTGCGGGCTCGTGGTGGACGGCAGCGCCGCCATGATCGAGGATCTCGGCCGCGGTCTCGCCGTGGTGCCGCTGCGCATTCACATCGACGGCCGCGAGTTCGTCGACGACGGCCACACCGACTCGTACGCGGCGTTCTATCGCGAGCTCCGCAACGGTGGCAGCCCGACAACGTCGACGCCCGCGCCCGGCGAGTACCTCGACGCCATACGCCGCCTCGACGCCGAGCACGTGGTGTGTCTGACCATCCCCGCGCGGTGGAGCGGCATGTACCGCTCGGCGACGGTTGCCGCGGAGATGGAGTCCGAGGCCGCAGGAGGCCGGCGCGTCACCGTGGTGGAGACGCCCACCGCCATCGGCGGGCTGGCGCTCGTGGCACGGGCGGTGGCCGAGGTCTGCGCGGCCGGCGCAGGGCTCGATGACGTGCTCGCGCGGGTGCGGGCCGCGGCCGGCGATGTGCGGCTCTTCGGGTCACTCTCGACGCTGACGTACGTGGCGCGCAGCGGCCGCGTGAACTCGTTGATCGCCGGGATCTCCAACTCCCTGCACGTGCGCCCGGTGTTCCGCCTGGAGGGCGGCACCCCCGACAGAGTCGCCCTGACGCGGACTGTCTCGGGCGCGCTTGATGCCTTGGAGCGGGTGGCGGTGGAGCAGCTGGATTCCATTCCGCAGTGGCTGCTGGTCTTCCATGCCGACGCTCGCGAGGAGGCGGCGGTCCTGGCACAGCGTTTGCAGGACGCCACCAGGGTGGGCCGCGCCGAGGTGGTCGAGCTCAGCCCCGTGGGCGGGGCGTACACGGGGCCCGGCGCGTTTGGCTTCGCGGCACTGCCGCTCGACGGGTCAGAGCCAGCCCAGTAGCGCGCCGCGCTCCTGGCGGTGCTGCCTTGGCTTCGGCACAATGATTGCCGAAGGCAAACCGTTTACTCCAGGAAAGCATTCAGGGTCCCGACCCCCAGGGGTCACGTGCGATGCAGTCCGATGACGAGAGCAGTGATGAAGATGGCCGCGCACAGGACAACCGTGGCCACGACCGCTGCTAGCCGCCACCGCGGAGGGATGAACGGGATCGGCCCACGCTCGAGCGGCGGGCCCAGTTCGCCGTCGATCGAGCGACGCAGGCGCATGACTCCATCATGACCGCGGGCCTCCTGCTCGGCGCCCTCGTGTTCGGGCTGGCGCAAGGCGGGGCCATCGCACTGCTCGGCGCAGGCATCGTCACGATCCACCGCGGTTCGGGGGTGCTCAACCTCGCCCAGGGCGCCATGGCGATGTTCGCCACCTACATCGCCGTGGGAGTGGCGGGAGCCACCGGCATTCACCCGGCTCGATCGCTGCTGCTCGGCGCCGTGGTCGGCGTCGCCGCCGGCGCGGCGCTGGGCGTGCTGGTGGATCGCTTCGCCATGCGTCCCCTGGTGGGGCGCCCGCCGGTGGTACGGATGACCGCGACGCTGGGTGTGCTGTACATCCTGGTCAGCCTCGCGCAGCTGGCCTGGGGCGCCACCACCCGGAGCACGCCCTCGCTGTTCGGCGCCGGTGGCCACCGGATCGGCCCCGTGGTCGTCAGCAACGACTCCATCGGTGTGGCGCTGGTTGCGCTGGTGCTGGCCGTCGGGCTCGGTATGTTCTACCAGCGCACCCGGCTCGGCACAGCGATCCGGGCCGTCGCCGACGACCGCGAGGTGGCGGGGCTTGGCGGCATCCGTGTGCAGTGGGTGGGCAGTGTGTGCTGGGCGCTGGGCGGCGCCGTGGCGGCGATCGCCGGCATCCTGCTGTCGCCGAGCCTCGGGCTCAACAGCTTCATCCTCACGCTGCTGGTGATCCAGGCGCTGGCCGCAGCGCTCACCGGCCGCCTGCAGCATCTGCTGCCCACGCTGCTCGGCGGCGTCGGCATCGGCGTTCTCACGGCGCTGACCCGGGCCATCCTCGAGCACATCACGGCGGCCAGCCCCCCGACCTGGATCAACCTGACCGACATCCAGGACGGCGTCGCGCTGCTCTGGATGATCGGCGCGCTCCTCATCTGGCGGCGCCGGCCTCGGGAGCCCAGCGGGCAGACACCAAACCGTGCCGAGCCGCGGGTGCAGGCGGACCCCGCCGGACGCGCCGTCTTCCTGGTCGCGCTGGGGCTGCTCGCGCTCATCGTCCCGCTGACGCTGCACGCCTCGACGCTGTACCTGGTGACCATCGGCGGGGCCTATGCCATCGCCATCCTCAGCCTGGTCGTGGTCACCGGTCTGGGCGGCCAGTTCTCGCTGGCCCAGGCCAGCTACATGGGCGTGGGCGCCTTCGCTGCCGCCCACCTGCTGCGCGACGCGCACATGTCGTACTGGCTGGCGCTGCCCGTCGCCGGGCTGATCGCCGTTCCCTTCGGCGCGGTCACCGGGTTGATCACGCTGCGGGCCCGGGGTGTGATGACCGCCGTGGTCACGCTCGGCACCGGAGCGGTGATCACGGGGCTCGTGCTCAACGCCACCGTGAACGGCGGCGGTCTGGGCAGCATGACGCTGGACCGCCCCGACGCACTGCACGACCCGGTCCGCTACACGTGGTTCGTCTTCGCGGTCCTGGCCGTGCTGATCGCGTTCGTCGCCGCGCTGCGCAACCGGCGGACCGGACGCGTGCTCCTCGCCGTCCGCGACTCCGAGGCCGCGGCGCGCTCGGTGGGCATCAGCGTCGCCGGGGTTCGGGTGATGGCGTTCTCGCTGAGCGCATTCATCGCTGCGATCGCCGGGGTGCTGTACGCGGGGACCGGCGGCGTGGCCGCTGCCGCCAGCTTCGGCCCTTTCAACTCGATCGCGCTGCTGGCCTCGGGCGTCGTCGGCGGCCTTGGCAGCGCGGCCGGCGCGGTGATCGGCGGCCTGCTCCAGGCGACGGGCCCGAGCTTCGTCAGCGGCCTCCCCGGCCTCAGCGGGCTGGCCGACCCCGGCGACGCGTCCGGCATCCTGCTGGGGGTGCTCCTGCTGGTGCAGGTGATCGCCTTCCCGTCGGGCCTGAGCCGCCCGCTGCTGCGGGGCGAGGCTTTCGTCTCGCGGTGGACGCGCCGGCAGCTGGGACTCAACAGCGCCTCGGCGGCGCCGGTGAGCTGAGGACAGGGCCCGTGGCGCATCTCGAGGTCCGTGACGTCACCGTGCGCTTCGGCCGGGTCACGTTGCTCGACGGTGTCTCGCTCTCCGTCAGCCGCGGTGAAGTTGTAGGCATCCTTGGCCCAAACGGCGCGGGCAAGACGACGCTGCTCGACGTCATCGCGGGCGTCGAGCGACCCGGACGCGGCGCGATCCGGTTCGCCGGCGCCGACATCACCGCGGTCCCCGCCGACCAGCGGGCGCGTCTCGGCGTCGCGCGCACGTTTCAGTCGGTGGAGCTGCTGCCCTCGCTGACGGTGACCGAGAACGTGCTCCTGGGGTGTCAGGGGCGGCAGCGCACCGGCGTGTTCTCCGACGGCCTGCGCCTGCCGCGCAGCCGGAAGGCCGAGGTGCTGGCGCGGCGCGAGGTGACGCGCGTGCTCGACTCCCTCGGGCTCACGCTGCAGCACGACGTCCCGGTGGCCGCGCTGCCGTTGGGCACGCGGCGCTTGGTGGAGGTGGCCCGAGCACTGTGCATGCAGCCCTCGCTGCTGATGCTCGACGAGGCGGGCTCCGGCATGGAGTCCGACATGCTCCGCCGCCTGGCGCAGCTGATCGGCCGCCAGGCGCGAGCCGGTGTCGGCGTGCTGCTCATCGAGCACGATGTCGAGTTCGTTCTTGCCAACTGTGACTTCATCTACATTCTCGGCGGGGGACGCGTGATGGCCCGGGGGACCCCGGCGGCCATCCGGCGCAGCCCGCTGCTGCACGAGATCTACCTGGGACGGGCGATCGGTGCCTCCGCTGCTGTCGCTTGAGCGCTGTGACGTCAGCTTCGGGCGCGTGCGCGCCCTGAGCGGCGTCAGCCTCGAGCTCTCGGACGGCGAGATCGTTGGCGTGGTGGGTGCCCTGGGCGCGGGCAAGACCACGCTGATGCGTCTCATCGCCGGGCTGGTGCGGCCGAACGCCGGCGCGGTCCGATTCGACGGAGCGTCCATCTCGCGCCTGCCCTGGGATGCGCGGGCGCGCCGCGGCATCGTGCACGTGCCCGCCGGCGGCGGGTTCTTTCCCAGCCTGACGGTTGGCGAGAACCTGATGCTCGCCGAGCCGCGCTCGGCCGGCGGGGCGCGCCGGGAGCGCCTCGGCCAGCTCTTTCCGCTCCTCCAAGCGCGCCACCGGCAGGGGGCGGCGTCGCTCAGCGGCGGTGAGCAGCGCCAGCTGGCGATCGCCCGCGGCGTCTTCGCCGAGCCGCGACTGCTGCTCCTCGACGAGCCGCTGCTGGGCCTCTCGCCGGTCACCGCGAGGGCGGTGATCACGCTGCTCGGCGAGCTTCGCGACCAGGGCGTCGCCGTCCTCGTCGCCGCGGAGCGGCCCACCGAGGACCTGCGCTCCCTGGATGGGCGGCTGATCGGACTTCGCGCCGGACACCAGGTGCCGGCCGAGGAGGTGAGCGCACCCGCGGTGACCCAGGGAGCAGGTGGGGGCGACCTCGACCGCGTCGAGGTGGAGATGGTCGGGCTGCCGCTGTCCACCCGCGACCGGCGCGCGCTGCAGACCCTGGCCCAGGCGCGCGGCATCCCGGTGGGCAAGCTGATCGCCGAGCTGGCCGAGCAGCACGCGAGCGCGCATCGCGAGGAGTGGCAGTGAGCCGCCGCCGCCTGCTCCTTGCGTTCGGGCTGGCTCCGGTGCTCGCGCTCAGCGCCGCGCCGGCGCCCAGCACGGCTCGCGCCGCGACCTCGCCGGCGATACCGTTCGACGCCTACATCGCCAGTGGCGACGCCTCCTGCGTCGAGCTCACAGTCAACATCGCCGGCTACAGCTTCGTGGTCGAGCCGGACATTCGCCTGCCGCGGGCCACATCGACGATCAGCGAGGGGCAGGCGAGCGCGCTCGCCGCGCCCGTCGACCCCGGAGACTCAGTGGACGCGCTCGCCGGCCTCACCGTGCCCCGCGAGGAGGGAACGCTGGCGAGCGGCATCGACTCGGCGTTGGCCCAGTCGCCGCTGCCGGTGCCGGGCGACCCCGGCAACGCCGTCGTGCAGGCGCTCAATCCCTTCAACCGAACGCTCGAGTTCCCCATCGAGCATGCCAGTGCCACCTACCCGCAGCCCGGCTCGGCGTCCGACCAGCAGGCGACGTACCTGGGCGCGAGCAACCTCGCGGTCGACGACCCCAGCGGCCTGCTCAGCCTCGACGGGACGGCCGGCTCCGCACGGGCCGGACCGCAGTCGGCGTCGGCCGACGCCGGCGCCGGATCGGCGCTCTCGGTGTCGCTGCTCGGCGTGAGTGTGGGTCGCATCGCCGCGCACGCACAGTCGCAGGTGGGATCGTCCTCGGTGACCAACGATGTCAGCTGCACGCTCGGTGACGTCACGATCGCGCCACCGGGCGCGGGCTACTCGTTCCATATCAACTCCCTGACGGCGTCGCTGCACACCGAGCGCGCGCTCCGGGGACGCACCGCCACGTCGACGCCGGCCCTCCATCTCGATGGGGTGAGCGTGACCCAGATGAGCGGCGGCCAGGCCATCACCACCGACCTCAGCCCCACCGGCTCGACGGTCTCCGTGCCCTCGTCGCTGGCCAGCGTGGCGGTGCCCCAGCTCCCGGCTCTGCCCCTGCCGCCGCCGCTGAACGGCCTGCCGGTCTCGCTCGAGTCGCTCGGCCTCAGCGGCACGTCGACGACCAGCGCCCTCTCCTCGCACAACAACGAGATGACGAGCACCCTCACGGCGGCGACGCTGTCGATGCAGACGACCATCCCGGTGCCCACCTCGATCCCCACCGGGCCGCCGCCCTGCCTCACCAACCCGCAGCAGATCCTGCAGTGCCTGCCGTCGCTGGTCCCGACGGGCCCGGGCGGCGGGCTGCCGATCACCTCGGCGCCGGCCACCTACACGCTCCAGTTCGGCAGCCTGGACAGCACCACGTACGGCTTCACCGCGTCACCGGAGCCGGCGTTCTCGGGTGGGGTCGGGACCGGCGGGGGCGCTCCGATCGAGGGCGCCCCGGTCACCGGCTCCGCCGGAACCGGCACACCCGGCAGTCCCGGGACGCCCGGCACCAGGCCCGTGTCGGCCACCCTGACGGTGCCCGGCATCCCCGCCTCGATCCGATGGCCCGTGGTCGCGCTCGCAGGCCTGCTCGAGGCGCTGCTGCTGACCGTGCTGTTCGTCCGCCGGCGCGCGGCGCTGCGTGCCCGCATCCCGGGTCCGCCGCCGGAAAGCTTCGTGGACATGCCCTGATGCCCGGCGACCGCACCTTCACGCTGACGCTCATCGCCGCCGTGGCAGGCACCGCGTTGATCAGCGGCGTGATGATGGCCGGCATGTACGCGCCGGGCACGCCGGGGTCGAGGCAGGTGGTCCAGGTGAGCGCCGGATCAGCCGGGACGGCGGGGACGACCCCCGCACCGGCGGCGTCGCCGGCTCCCGCTGCCACCTCGGCCCCGAGCGGCACCGGCCGTGGTGTGCCGCCCGCGTCCACGCTGACGCGGCAGGCGTGCCAGAACGGCGTCATCCATCTGGGCTCGATCATCACGCAGACGGGCCCTGGCCGCTCCATCACCATGGCGCACGCTCTGGTGGCGTGGGAGAAGTCAGTCAACGCCTCGGGCGGCGTCAACGGCTGCAAGATCGACATCGACGGCGGCAGCATCCTCGACGATCAGGGCAACCCCGACCTGGGCGCATCGCAGTATCGCCAGCTCTGGGAGGACGACAAGGTGTTCGCATTCGTCGGCGAATGCGCGCCGCTGACGGACGAGCAGATGGTGCCGTACGTGCAGCAGAACAGCGTGCCGCTGGTGGGTGAGTGCCAGTCGGCGACGTCCGCGTATTCGCCGCCGGGCAACCCCACCCAGTGCTACTGCGTGTGGGTGGGCGGGCCCACACCCACGCAGAACGGCCGGCTCGGCGCC
>DASUWI010000023.1:0-20319 GCA_036378495.1 Candidatus Dormiibacterota bacterium | reverse complement strand
ACCGTCACCGGCATGGCACTGACCACGGCCGGTCTGGCGGCGTTCGCGGCCGTCGGCACCGAGTCCATGCTGATCGTCGCTCTCATCCTCGCCGGCGCCGGGCTGGGCCTGTACATCCCGGCGAACAACGCCGCGGTGGTGGCGGCCGCGCCGGCGGGACACGCCGGCAGTGCCAGCGGCATGCTCAACCTCAGCCGAGGTCTCGGCACGGCGCTGGGCGTCGCCGTTGCCGCCCTGATCTACGGGCTGGTCGCCGGCACTGCCGCGAGCGCGGCGGCCACCGCCGCCCAGGCCGGCGCCGGCGCGCGCGTCGCCAGCACGGCGCTGGCGCTGGTGGCACTGGTGGCGGGCCTGCTCGCGGCGCTGCGCAACGAGCGGCTCGGCCACCCACGCGTCGCTGCCGCGTGAGCTCGCGGCGGATCAGGGGGCGCCGGCACTCCCGTACCAGCGCGCCGGGTCGGCGCCCTCGCGGCGGGCCCCGCCGCGGCTCTGCAGCAGGACCAGGTGCGCGAGCGTCTCCCCCACCGCCGCGCGCCGCATGTAGCCGCGCACCTCGGCCCACTCCCGCGACCACGTCAGCCGCTGCGTCACCTCCCAGCACGTGGCGCCGGGATGGCTGGCGAGCACATCCAGCACCTCGCTGAGCCGCTGCTCGTGGTGCGCGGCGAGCTGGCCGGCACGCTCGCGCAGTCCGCGGAACCGCCATTCGTGCGCCGGCATCACCTCGTCGACGTCGAGCCCGCTCACCCGCTGCAACGCGTCGAGAAAGTCCGCGAGCGGATTCGCCGGCTGCTGTGCGTGCAGCGCGATGTTCGGCGAGATCCGCGGCAGCACGTGATCACCGCTGAGCAGCAGCCGGCGCTCGGTGTCGTGGAAGCACAGATGTCCCGGCGAATGGCCGGGCGTGTGCACCGCACGCAGGTTCCATCCGGCCACCTCGACGCGCTGTCCGTCCTCGAGCAGCACGTCTGGCTCGGCCAGTGCGACGAACTCGCGAACGCCCATCGACGCCTCGCTGAGCTCGTCGATCACCCCCGCCGGGACGCCGCAATCGATGAGAAACGCGCGCATCTGCGCCAGCAGCGAGGGAACGTCGATGCCGTAGCGCGCGGGCAGCAGTGCCGCATCAGCCGGATGGAGCCCGATCCACGCTCCCGACACCTCGCGCACACGACCGGCGAGCCCGTAATGATCGGGATGGATGTGCGTGACGAGCGCGGCACGCACATCGGCGACGGTGTAGCCGGCGACGGCGAGGCCGTCGTTGAGCGCCGTCCAGGCGTCGGCCGTGCTCCAGCCGGTGTCGACCAACACGACGCCGCCGCTTGTCTCCAGCACGTAGACGATCACGTAGCGCAGCGGGTTCTTCGGCAGTGGCAGCGGGATCGACCACAGCCCCGGCTGCACCTGCTCGACGGGTGGCAGTGCGTCGCCGTGCCACGCCCGCTCCTGGGCGACGCCCGTTATCTGCAGCGCCGTCACCCAGCGTCGATGTGGTCGAGCACCAGGTCGGCGATGTCATCCCAGTGCAGGTCAGGGATCCAGTGCGTGCCGCCCTCGAGCTCGACCACGTGATACGGGGCGCTGACCTGCTGCTCGGTGGCATCGGCGGCGTCGCGGCCGAACGCCGGGTCGCGGTCGCCCCACACGAACAGAGTCGGCACCGTGATGGTGCCGGTGCGCTGGTCACTGGGCAGGCGCAGCGCCCGGTACCAGTTGAGCGGCCCCGCCGGTCCGACGTCGAGGATTGCGTCGATGTCGCGGCGTGCCAGCGCGCGAGGCAGGCCGGTGGCGGCAAGCGCCTGCTCCAGGAAGAACCCACGAAGGACATGAAAGGCCGCCTCGCCCACCCAGGGCGCCTGCAGCACCGGGAAGTACGCCATGCGCAGCCGCTGCATTGCGCCGTGCAGCGCCTGGGCCAGCGCCGCCGTGTGCGGCGTCGACAGCACGGTGAGGCTGATGACGCGCTGCGGCTGGTGGGCGGCGAGCGCCCAGGCAACCGTTCCGCCCCAGTCGTGGCCCACGAGGTGGAACCGGCCGTGGCCGAGAGCGGTGGCGATGCGGGTGACGTCGGACATCAGCTCGCTGACGCGGTAGGCCTCGACACCCTCCGGGCACGCGCCGGGGCTGTAGCCGCGCTGGTCGGGAGCCACGGCACGATACCCGGCCTCGTCCAGCGTGGTCAGCGCACCCGTCCAGCACCGCGATGACTGCGGAAATCCGTGCAGCATGACCACCGGCTCCCCGCTCGCCGGTCCTGAGACCAGGGTGCGGAAGCTCAGGCCGCCGGCGGTGACGGTGGTTTCCTCGATTGCCACGCGTTCGCAGCGTAGCAGCGGCCTCCGGCCCTCCGGCTCATTGACGGCAGCGCGCCGCACCCGATCTGTTCGGGCACCATCGGGCCGATGACCGATGCGCTGTACGTCCCGGACGCCGGCGGCTTCGTCCCCAGCGAGCACACGCGGGGGCCGTGGGATCCACGCGCGCAGCACGGCGGTGCCCCGGCAGCGTTGCTGGGACGGGCCATCGAGCTGCTCCCCGCCGAGGTCCCAATGCAGGTCGCCCGTGTGACGGTCGACCTGCTCAGACCCGTGCCGATCGCGCCGCTGCGCATCGTTGCTCGCGTGGTGCGCCCCGGACGGCGGGTGCAGCTCTGTCAGGCCGAGGCTTCAGCCGGCGACGACGTTGTGTGTCGCGCGACGGCCTGGCGGATTCGCGTCGCCGACTTGACGGTTCCGGTCGCTGAGATGGCCGCGGCGATGATCGGCACTCCCAGCACCGCAGAGCCGTTCGTCCCCGAGAGCGACCAGCCGGCACTCCACCGCACGGGGATGGAGATCCGGTTCTCCCGCGGAGCGTTCGAGACGCCGGGCGACGCCACGGCATGGTTCCGCCTGCGCTACCCGGTCGTGGCCGGTGAGACACCGTCGCCACTGCAGCGGGTGCTGGCCGCGGCCGACTTCGGCAACGGCATCAGCTCGGCCTTCGAGTTCCTCACGCACCTGTACGTCAACACCGACCTCACCGTCCACCTGCACCGGCTGCCGGCCGGCGAGTGGGTGTGCCTCGACGCGCAGACGAGCGCCGAGCCCACGGGCATCGGGCTCGCGCAGAGCACGCTGTACGACGAGCGCGGGGCGCTTGGGCGCTCGCTGCAGTCGCTCCTCATCGACGCACTGCCCGGCCGGACGCCCTATGGGGCGTGACCTCTGCTTCTGAAAACAGGGGATTCGTCCGCCGCGGCAAGATGGGCAGATGTCGAGCGGCGCCTCCGCGGCGGCTGCCAGCGCCCGCGAAGCGGTCCTCGAGGGCGATGAGCTGTCGGCGCACGTCGACTACTGGCGCGCCGCGAACTACTTGACGGTTGCGCAGATCTATCTGCAGGCCAACCCGTTGCTGCGCGAGCCGCTGCGTGCCGAGCACATCAAGCCGCGGCTCCTCGGTCACTGGGGGACGTCGCCGGGCCTCAACGTGATCTACGCGCAGCTCAACCGTCTCATCCGCCGCCACGACGCCGATGTGATCTACATCACCGGTCCGGGGCACGGCGGTCCCGCGATTCTGGCGAACGTGTACCTCGAGGGCACGTACAGCGAGATCTACTCCGAGGTGTCGCGCGACAACGCCGGGCTGCTGCGCCTGGTGCGGCAGTTCTCGACGCCCGGCGGCGTTCCCAGCCATGTCAGCGTGCCCACCCCCGGCTCCATCCACGAGGGCGGCGAGCTCGGCTATGCGCTGGTGCACGCGTTTGGCGCCGCCTTCGACAACCATGACCTCATCGTCGCCTGTGTCGTCGGCGACGGCGAGGCCGAGACCGGACCGCTCGAGGGGTCGTGGAAGGGCGTGCGCTTTCTCAATCCCGTGCGGGACGGCGCCGTGCTTCCGATCCTGCACCTCAACGAGTTCAAGATCTCGGGTCCGACGGTGCTCGGCCGCGCGCCGGACTCCGACGTGCACGAGCTGCTGCACGCACACGGCTACGATCCGCACGAGGTCGCCGGCGACGACCCTGCCACCGTGCATCGCGACCTCGCGGCTGCGCTCGAGGATGCATATCTCCGCATTCGCGATATCCAGCGGCGCGCGCGCGGGAGCGGCGTGGCCGAGCTGGAGCGCTGGCCGGCGATCATCCTGCGAACGCCGAAGGGATGGACATGTCCGCGCGAGGTGGACGGCGTGCGCATCGAGGGCACCTGGCGTGCGCATCAGGTGCCGATCACCGACGTGCGCGACAACCCGGCGCACCTGCGAATCCTGGAAGAGTGGATGCGCTCCTACGGACCCGAGCGGCTCTTCGATGCGAGCGGCCGGGTGCTCTCGAACCTGTCCGCACTGGCGCCGCGAGGCGACCGCCGCATGGGATCGAATCCGCACGCCAACGGCGGCCGGCTCTGGGTGCCGCTGGACCTCCCCGACTACGTGGACTACGCGGTCGCCTTCGACGCGCCCGGGACCATGCACGCCGAGTCCACGGCGCAGCTGGGGAAGCTGCTCCGCGACACGTTCGTGCGCGACCGTTCGCGTCACAGCTTCCGCCTGTTCTGCCCCGACGAGACCAACTCCAACCGGCTGGGAGCCGTCTTCGAGGTGGAGAACCGCTGCTTGATGGAGCCCACGGGCCCCGACGATGTCAGCGTGACGCCCGACGGGCGGGTGATGGAGGTGCTCTCGGAGCACAACTGCCAGGGCTGGCTCGAGGGCTACCTGCTGACCGGACGCCACGGGCTCTTCGCCACCTATGAGGCGTTCGCCATGGTGTCGGCGTCGATGGCGATCCAGCACACCAAGTGGCTCGAGGTGGCGCGCTCACTGCGCTGGCGTGAGCCGGTGCCGTCGCTGAACATCCTGCTGACCTCGACGTGCTGGCGCAACGACCACAACGGCTTCAGCCACCAGGGGCCGGGCCTCATCGACACGATGATCTCGATGCGTGGCAGCGTCGTCCGCGTCTACCTCCCGCCCGACGCCAACTGCCTGCTTTCGGTCGCGGATCACTGTCTGCGCACGCGCGATTACGTCAACCTCATCGTCATCGACAAGCAGCCGGAGCTGCAGTACCTGGACATGGACCACGCGCGCGAGCACTGCGCACGTGGCGCATCGGTGTGGGAATGGGCGTCGAACAGCGCCGCCGCCGACCCCGACATCGTGATGGCGTGCGCCGGCGACGTGCCCACGCTGGAGGCGCTGGCGGCGACATCACTCCTGCGGCAAGGGGTGCCCGACCTGCGCGTGCGCTTCGTGAACGTCGCCGATCTGATGGTGCTGGAGCCGCCGGACTATCATCCGCACGGGCTGAGCGACGCATTCTTCGTGGATCTCTTCACCACGGATCGTGACGTGGTCTTCGCGTTCCATGGCTACGCACGCGCGCTGCATCAGATCCTGCACGGCAGGCCCGGCGCACAGCGATTCCACGTGCACGGGTTTCAGGAGCAGGGCACGACGACGACGCCGTTCGACATGGTGGTCCTCAATCACATGAGCCGCTACCACCTCGTGCAGGAGGCGCTGTCGCGGGTCCGCGTGCAGCCCAAAGGGGCGACTGAGCTGCTCGCATTGTGTGAGTCACAGCTGCAGCGCCACCACGCCTACGTGCGCGAGCACCTCGAGGACATGCCCGAGGTGCGCGACTGGGTCTGGCCCGGCTGAGCTCTCGACCGACACGGTGTCCGCAGCGAGATGTTGAGAGCTGCCGCTACCCGTCGCGTCACACCGGTCATAGGTGTGGCATGTCACATGCGGCCGCCCGGCCCTCCTCCTCCCTAGACAACTCCGGTGAGCGTGAGCTGCTCTGCCTGGCCAGGCCCTGATCGCGCCGGCCAGGGTGCGGCCACTTCGACGTAGCGGCACAGCGCGTTGACCAGGCGCATCTGCTCCGGCGTGCGGCAGCGGGTGCGCAGCAGCGCGGGTGAGTGCACGAGGACACTCATGCAGCGGGCGCGCGACACGGCGACGTTGAGGCGGTGCGCGCTGTAGAGGAACTCCAGGTTGCGCGGCAGATCCTCGGCGCTCGACGTGGTGAGGCTGAAGATGCTCACCGCCGCCTCCTGACCCTGGAAGCGGTCGACGGTGCCGACGCGCGCACCATCGGGGAGGGCTGCGCTGAGGCACGCCACCTGCGCGTTGTACGGCGCAACCACCACGATGTCGGCGATACCCAGGACGCGCTCGGTGCCATCGCAGTGATGCCAGCGGCGTCCCAGCAGCGCAGTGAAGATCTCGCGCACGCGTTCCGCCTCGGCCCGAGAGAAAGTGCGGTCGCCGTCGTGAGCCACCGGGGCGGCGTACAACCCGTGCAGTCGCGTGCCATCGTCTGCGGCGACGGCCTGGCGAGCACACGCCTCCACCGGCTGCAGTCGCCCCTGGTAGAACGCGTCGGAGACGAAGGCGCAGACCTCGGGAGCCATGCGCCAGGTGCGATCGAGGAAGATCCCCGACTCCGGCGTGACCGTCGACTGATCCTGCAGCAGGTGGTTGAGTGCCGAGAGCCCCACGCCGGGGGGATGGCTGCCCTGCACCACCTGCGACAGCTGGCGCGGATCGCCGACGAGGACCAGGTTCCGTGCGCAGCGGCTGCACGCGATGACGTCGGCGAGTGACATCTGCGCCGCCTCGTCGACGATCAGCGTGTCGAAGCGGGCTTCGAGCTTCTCGTCGGCAAACAGCCACGCCGTGCCGCCAACGATGTCGGCGCTGCCGTCGGCGAGCGCTGCGGCGACATCGTCGTTGCTGCCGGCGCGCTGCACTGCAGCGCCGCCGCAGACGTCGTCCTCGTCCGCCTTCTGCACGATGCGAACCGCCTGATCCCCCGCCGCAGCCGCCTCGCCGATCTCGCCGAGGAGACGGCTGATGACCTTGTGCGCGGTCGCGGTGACGGCGACGCGCTTGCCGCGCGACACCAGGTCGAGCGCGATTCGTGCGGCGGTGTACGTCTTGCCGGCGCCCGGCGGGCCCTGCACCGCGAGAAAGCCGCCCTCGAGCGCTCCTGCGATGCGAACCGCAGCAGCCTCAGCGCTCTCGTGGGATGCGCGCAGCGGGCCGGCAGCGGCGCCGCGCGGCGTGCGGCGCAGCAGCAGATCACGGCCGGCTCGGTACGGCCCGGCCCCATCGATCCCGTTGTCCGCGATGGACAACCCCACGGCGCGCAGCGCCGCGGTCTGTGCTTTGACTCCGTAGGGCTCCTGCGGGATCAGAAACCGCGGATGACCCCGCTGCGCCGCCTTGTTCCCCCGGGCGATGTCGATCGTGCCGGCGACGTTGTCGACACGCACCGCCGTGCCCACGCGAGCGGCATCGCGGAGTCCGTCGCGCACAACGGGCATCGCGGGATGGCTGCCCTCGCGGATGGCGTGCTCCTGGGACTCGAAGCGGTAGCGCACCACGTCGGACTTCTTGCTTGTGCCCACCACCTCGACATACGTCAGGGGCCCGAGCGCCTCGCGATCCTCGGCCAGCTCATCCTCCGTGAGCGCGATGTGCCCGAACCACCGCCACCACTCCACCTTCTGCTCGCGGCGATGGTATCCGAGCAGCTGGGCCATCAACCACGCGCCCTGCTGCGCGGCCGACCGTTCGCTGACACCGTCCGGAACATCGCGCACCAGCCGATCACGAAGGGCGTCGGACTCGTTCTGCTGCTCGAGCACCGCCTCCGATGCAGCTCCGTCGCGCAGTGACGGCCGGCCCAGTACGAACCCGCCGGCACGTTCCGCGTCGTCGCGACGCTGCTCCAGCCACGCGCGCAGGCCGGCTGTCGACTCGCAGTCGACCGCGTTGTAGCGAACGATGCTCGCCAGCAGCGCGGGATCGCGCTCCTTCTCCCAGCGCGCGTACATGAGGATGCTCCCCTCGCCGTCGGCGACCTCTCCGGACCGCACCGGCATGTACAGGCGCTCGACCTGCTTGAGGCCGTATCCCTCGGTCGACAAGCGCACGCTCTGGCGCACGATTCGATACAGGTCGACGAGCACACCGCCACGCAGCAACCGATCCACCTCCGCCTCCCGAGTGCCGTGCCGGCCCATCAGCCGCTGCAGCGCGCTGCGCTCGTAGTCGGCGTAGTGATAGACGTGCATCCCGGGATGCGCGTCGAGGCGCTCGATGATCCAGTCGATGAACTGCTCGAACGCGAGCCGCTCCTGCGCGGGCGTATGGCCGATCCAGTGGTGGTACGACGGCTCGCCATCCACGATCTCGAGCGCGCCGAAGAGATACTCGATGGGCTCCCCCTGCGTGAACGCGTCGCCCTCCATGTCGAAGAACACGTCCCACGGCGATGGCTGCGGCAGCGCTTCGAGACCGAATCCGGGCTGCGATGGCGGTAGCAGCTCCCACAGCGGCGGCTGTTCGTCGCGGCCCGCACCGGCCACCTGCAAGCGGGCTTGCTCGCGCAGCGCGTCGAGCGTCGGCTGAGCCAGCCCGGCGACGCTCTCGGACCGCGGCAGACCTGCCAGCTCCTCGATGCGCGCGACGCCCGCGGCATTGAGCTTGCTCACCTGGTCGCGGCGCATGCGCGCCACCAGCGAGAGATGCGCATCGGCACGGCGGCGGGCGTCGCAGAACGAGGCGTAGTCGCAGATGCCGCAGTGCGCGACCTTGTTCGGGTACGTCTCCACGCCCGGCAGCGCCGCCTCCACCTGATCGCGGATGACGCGGTGATACGCGGCGAAGTCGGAGACGGGAAACGACCGGGTCTCGTCGCTGCCGAGCACGACGTGCATGCGCTCCGGCCAGCTCTCCATCACGCGGCTCACCTGCAGCGAGTACTCGGAGAGCTGGAGCAGCGCCTCCGCGCGTACGTGGCGTGCGAGCTTGGCGTCGTACACCTCGTACGCCCAGTCCCCGAGCGCGCTCGGGCGATCGATGCGGATCAGGAAGTCGGCGCGTCCCTGCCAGCGGCCGTCGAAGAAGAACGGCTGGTAGATGACGTCGAAGCCCTCGCGCATGGCGGCGACCGTCGCAGCCGCCGCGCGCTCGAGATCGGCAATCGTGGTGGCGTCGCGGGTGGCGTCCGGATCGAATCGGTGAACATTCGAGCCGGCTTGCTCGCGTGCGTCCACCCACCGCGACTCGTGTTCGCCGCCGAGCTCCGCGAGCAGCCGCGCCATCGCGGTCTTCCCCCGCGGCGGAGCCTGGCCGCCGGCGCGGCGGATCTCGAGCTGCGTCAGGTGCTCGCAGGCGAGGAAGTCCGCAAGGTCGGTGGCTCCCAGGAGCAGCCGCCCCTCGATGTTGCGCATCAGCGCTTACTCTCGCGCACGCCGCCGGCGAGCACACGCGGACGCAGCGGGAGCGGCAGCTGCGGGGAGCGCCGCGGCGCCTGCCGGGGCGATGACCGCGCCGGCTCGGGCACCGGCTGCCGGCGGCTGCCGCGCGGTGGCGTCACGCGGAACAGCTCGGCATGCTCGGTGAGCAGCCGCCGAGCCAGCTCGGCGTAGCGGGGCGGCGTCTCAGCCTCGCTCTCCTCCATGCGCACGATGCTGCGCGCCGGCGACGACAGAAGCCTGTCGCTCCGTAAGGTTGACTGTGGGATGGCAGGTGAGATCGAGGTCCGGCCGGTTCGGCCGGACGAGTACGAGGAGGCCGGGCGTGTGACGGCGCGGGCGTACGAGGAGTTCGTGCCACCGGAAGAGCCGGGTTGGCGGGCCTACGTCGACCGCATCGCCGACGTCGCGGGCAGGGCGCAGCGCACCACGGTGTTGGTCGCGCTGCTCGATGGAGCCATCGCCGGCACCGCCACGGTCGAGCTGGATCAGCACATCGAGGACGACTGGCGCCAGCCGATCGCAGCGGACGAGACGCATCTGCGCATGCTCGGTGTCGACCCGGCGTACCGGAACCGCGGCGTCGGCCGCGCGCTGATGGATGCGACCATCGCACTCGCCACGGAGCGCAGCCGCAGCCGCGTCACGCTGGAGACCACCGCGCAGATGCAGGCCGCGCAGCGAATGTACCTCTCGATGGGCTTCGTGCCTCAGGGGGACCATGAGCTGGAGCCGGGGCTGACGCTCCTCAGCTACGAGCTGCGGCTTCCGTCCGGCGTGGAGCACTAGATCCGGCGTCATGCCGACGTACGAGTCCGGCGAGAAGTTCACCCGGGTCATGCAGCTGTTTCGACGGCTGTGCGACACCGAGACCGGCGTGACCACCAAGCAGCTCGCCGAGGAGCTCGAGGTCAATCAGCGCACGGTCCAGCGCTACGTGCAGATGCTGCGCGACAGCGCCGGCATCGACATCGAGGAACGTGACACCCGCCTGCACATCGGGCCGGGCACACGCCTGCCGGCGATGCAGCTGAACCGCTACCAGGCGACGCTGCTCCTGGTGGCGCTGCGGCTGCTGCAGCAGCTGCGGCCGGAGCACGACCCCGACATGGTGGGCGCGCTGGCGCAGCTCTCGCGTGCGCTGCGCGTGCCGCTGGTGACGCGCCACCTGGAGCAGACCCTGCGCACCGTCGAGGAGCGGCCGCACAACACCGAGCGCACGCAGGTGGAGCGCACTGTGATCGACGGCTTCGTCGGCTCGCGCGAGCTCGAGGTGACGTACGTCGACGGCGCCGGGCGAGAAACGCGACGCACGCTGCAGCCGTACTTCGTCGAGCCGTCCTCGCAGGGCCGCCATATCTACGTGTTCGCACACGACTCGATGTCGACCGAGGTGCGCCCCTTCCGCCTCGACCGCATCCGGTCCGCCCGGCTGCTGCCGGCGACGTTCCGCACCCCCGACGATTTCGACATCGACCGCGTCATCAGCACGTCGTGGGGCGTGTGGCAGTCGGAGCGCCCGGATCATGTGGTGCTGCGCTTCACCGCCGAAGGTGCGCGGCTCCTGGCGCAGATGCGCGTCCAGCCGAACGCCCAGCTGGTCGAGCTCGCCGAGGGTGGTGTCGAGATGCGCGTCGACGTCGCCAGCGAGGTGGAGATGCGGCCGTGGGTGCTCGGCTGGGGACCGCTGGTCACCGTGAGTGAGCCGGCGTCGCTGCGCGACTTCGTCGCGGGTGCCGCGACCCGGGTCGCCGCGCTCTACGCGTAGAGCGCGGCTCACGGTGTGGCGGCAGAGACCCCATCACCGCGACCCACCACAGCCGAACCGCCCCTCCGGCAGATATCCTACCAGGGATATCATGTGATCGTATAGTGCTGATATCACGTATGACCCAGACCAAGCTCGTCCCGCGCGCCGAACAGGAGCCTGACGCAGAGAACGCGAACCTTCGCCTCGGCTTCTGGCGCTGGGGCCGGGTGCTGTTCATCCTGGCCAGCGTCTACGTCGTGGCGCGACTCATCGCGATCTCCGGCGGTCTCGCTGCGGGAGTACTTTCCGTCCTTCTCCTTGCCGTCTTCGGAGGTGTGGTGGCCGTCGTGGTGTCTCCACTGCACCGCTTGCTGCGCCGCGCGATGCCGAACTCGGTGGCCGCGACGGCAGCTCTCTTCCTCGCCCTCGTCGCAGTTGCTGGTCTTGTGTATCTCGTCGGGCTCCAGGTCGCGTCGCAGATGCAGCATCTCACTGCGTACCTGCCTCGTCTGGATCGACCCTTGGAGGCTGTGCAGAAGTGGTTCGCGGCGCGCGGCATCAACCTCAGCCTCGGCACAATCACTGGCGCCTTCGGTGTGCACCTGTCCTCGGCCGGCGCCGGTGCGGCCCTGATGACAGCGCTCGGGATGACCTTCGGCATTCTCGTCACTACCGTCGTCACGCTTGTCACAGCGTTCTGGTTCCTCGTCGACGGGCATGACCTGCGCCGAGCGTCGATTGCGATGCTGCCCCCGCGATGGCGCGCCGATGCCGCGTTCGTCATCGACGCGTTCGCCGTTGTCGTTGGGGGCTACGTTCGCGCGCAGCTGCTCCTGGCGGCGCTGGTGGGCCTCCTCGCCGGAGCCGGCAGCTGGATAGTCGGCGTCCCGTTTCCCTTGATCGTGGGCGTCGCCGCCGGCGTGTTCGAGCTCATTCCGCTGGCGGGACCCGTTGTCGGCGCCGCCGTCGCGCTGTTCTTTGCCCTGTCGGTGAGCGGAACGCTGGCCGTGGAGACTCTGGGCCTGTTCCTCGTCATTCACGCCATCGAGGGATATGTCGTGTCGCCGCGAATTCAGGGCCGCTTCGTTCGGTTGCATCCGCTGGTCGCTCTTCTGGCGCTGCTCGTCGGCGTGGAAGCAGGAGGCTTTCTCGGTGCGTTCTTCGCCGTCCCCGCGGCGAGTCTGATCGGCGTCGTGCTGCGGGCACACCTCCCGGAATGGCGGGCGCACGCGTCGGAGCGCGCGGTCGGCGCCCCGAACGCCACAGATTCGCGCCGTCGCCAGCGCCTGCTTGCGCAGTACCGCCTCAACGTCGGCAAACGACTCCGCCGCGCGCTTGGACGAATTCGTCTCCCCTTTCTCAAACGGCACGCGGCGGAGCTGGTTGCGCTGACGGCTCTGGTCGCCCTCGTCGTCAGCGTCAACCCACCGAAACTGCTCCATGTGCTCGCTGGATCCGACTGGCGTGCGCTCGCCGTGATGGTGCCCGTGGTCCTGCTCATGTACGTCGCCCGCGGACTTGCCTGGTGGTTCGCACTGCGGCGCGTCGGCGAGCGGGTCAGCATCCGGCGCTGCCTGATGGTGGAGTTCGCCGGACAGGTGATGATCTTTCTTCCCATGGGAGACCTGGCCCGCGTCGCCATGCTTCGCGACGTCCGGCCTGACGTGGGCGGTGGTCCCCTCATCGCGACCATTGCGTTCCAGGAGCTCGTCTTCATGACGCTGCTCGGACTCGGCGTACTCCCGCGCGTGATCACGAGCCCGGGCATCGGCGCGCTCGTGGTGCTCATGCTCCTGGCGCACGCCGCTGTCGTTCTCGTGCTCTCCTGGGCACCGGCCTATAGACGGGCTCGCGTTCTTGTGGAGCGCATCCGCGTCCTGCGTCGCTTCGATAAACAGCTGCGCGAGCTCCGCCCGGCGTTCATGCAGCTGTGGGATTCTCGAACCGCCGCGCCGATATTCACGTTGCAGGCCGTTGCCGCGGCGCTGTCGTTCTTCCTCTTTTTCCTCGCATTGCAAGCACTTGGACTGCGCCAGGTGAGCTTCATGACCAGCACCTTCGTCCTCAGCCTCAGCTACCTGCTGGCTGGATTGAGCCTGATCCCCGGTGGGCTTGGCGCATTCGAAGGAGTGCTGACGATATTGCTGCTCAGCAACGGCGTTCCTGCTGCCAGTGGAGCCGCCGCTGCCATCCTCTATCGCGGGTACAACGACGTCATCATCGCTGCAGCTGGGGTCCCGTTCGCCGTGAGGATGCGCCAGCTGATGCGAGAACGTCGGTCGCGTTCTACTCGCGACCAGCGCGTGAAGGCTCGATCACGCCTGCGAAGCACCCGGTAGCGGCGCGGCAGAGCCGATACTCCTACGATGTTTGTCGTCCATCGGCAGCCTGCCAGGACACGTTGGTCGCCGCTTCCCAGCGGCAGGAGACCCCAGCCATCGCCGCGCGTTCGCGAAGGGGGACAAGCCGCGCTACTGGCCTATGATCGCCGCAGCATCCGGAGTACGGCACGCTCGTCAGCAGTGAGCCCCCCTTCTGGCGCCGGTGCCCCACGTGCTGGTATACGCATCCGGGCAAGCGAGCCATTGCCGTACGCCTCGATGGCGTCGGGATGTACGTAGCAGCGCCGGCATACTGCCGGGGTGTTGCCAAGCGCCTGCGCCACACGCTTGATGGCGGCGGTCACGTTCCGGCGTGCCGCCGCCCTCGACGCCGCCGGACCGCAGGCGCGCAGTTCGCACGCGGTGAGCACAGTCCCCGCCCACGTGCGGAAGTCCTTGGCGGTGAAGCCCTCACCGGTCGCCGCACGCAGGTAGTCGTTGACATCATCGGAGGTGATCGTTTTCCTCTCGCCCCGGTCGTCGATGTATTGAAAGAGCTCCTCACCCGGCAGCGTCGTGCAGCGGCTCAAAATGCGAGCGACGCGCCGGTCCTCGATGTCGACGGCCACGCGCTTGCCGGACTTGCCAGGGAAGTCGAATCGGATCCGGGCGCCCGCGATGTCGGCGTGGCGGGCGCGCAACGTCGTGAGCCCATACGAGCCGTTCTCCTTGGCATAACCCTCATTGCCCACGCGGATCAGCGCGATGTCAAGTAGGCGGATCACTGTCGCGACCACGCGCTCGCGCGGCAGTCCTCCACGACGCAGATCCTGCGCAACCCGCCGCCGAAGTCCGGCGAGCGCTCCACCAAAGTCGATGACATGATCGAATTTGTCCGCATCGCGCGCCGCGATCCAGCGCGGGTGATACCGGTACTGCTTGCGTCCGCGCGCGTCGCGACCGGTCGCCTGAATATGACTGTTCGGGTCTGGGGAGATCCACACCTTCGTCCAAGCAGGGGGAATCGCCAACGATCGGATGCGGCGCAGCGTTGCGGCCTCGGTGACGCCGCCGCCGGACACGCTCCGATAGACAAAGCCGCGGCCCCGCCTGGCGCGTGTGATGCCGGGCGACGCGTCGGAGACCCAGTGCAATCGCGCGGTCCGCGCGGCCTCGCGGCGTTCAACCCTAGCCCCGGACAATTCTGTGCCCATCGATGACCATGGTAATTGCGCACTTCCGTTTGACGTTTGCCGCCTGCGAACGGAGCGGTTCCGACAACGGTCTCGGTCGGGTACGGTGAAGTGATGGCCCGTTCTCCACAGTCTCGCGCCGATCCGGTCCTCGATGCCGAACCGGTAGAGATCGGTGAACGCGGCGTCGGCGTCGGTAGCGAGCTGCTTCAGCGCAGCTCGCTCGACATTCTCGTCACCGGCATCATCGGCGGAGTCGAGGTGTCGTTCGGGGGACTCGCCGGCGCGACGGTGATCGGTGCGATGCTCGACATCGGTCCATCGGTGCATCTCTACACTGCGCTGTCCGTTGCCGCACTTGTCTTCCCAATCGGCTTTGTCTTCGTCATTCTTGGGCGCAGCGAACTGTTCACGGAGAACTTCCTCATTCCCGTGGTGGCGGTCGTGCAGCGGCGAGGCGCCGTGCGGCGACTGGCGTTGGTATGGGGCTTGTCGTTTGCCGGCAACATGATCGGATGCGCGGTACTGGCCGCGCTCATCAACACTCCACACGCGCTCGGTCTCCCCGGTTGTCAGCGGATACGCGCACTACGCCGATTACAAGCTCAGCCTGCCGCTGCTCGGAACCTTTGTATCCGCCGTGCTCGCCGGTGCGATCATGACCGTGCTCACGTGGCTCCTGCTCTCCGTGCGCGGCACGCTCGCCAAGCTGGTCGTGATCTGGGCCGCGGGTTACACTCTGTTCGCCACCAACGTTTCACACGTCGTTGTCGGTGCCGCACTCATCTTCGCCGGTGTGGGCCATACCGGACACGCATGGTCGGACGTGCCACCGTGGATTGGCATCGTCACCGCAGGCAACGCCGTCGGCGGTCTTGGCTTCGTCACGTTGTTCAGGCTTGTCCAGGTGTGGGAGCAGCGCCGAAGCTGATCGGTCTCGCGTCAGCTCCGCGGCAGTAGCGGGCTCAACACGAGCGCGAATGCGCCGGCTGAGGTGGCGGCGACCGCGGTCCACGTGAGGACGAGGCTGAGCCGGCCGCTCGTGCGCCGGCGCATAACGCGGCGGTCCGCGCCCAGGAGCACGATGAGCGTCAGCAACGGGGCGCACACGACACCGTTGATCACGGCCGTGATGAAGAGCATCGCGATCGGGTTGACGCCAAAGAAGTTGAACGCGAGGCCGACAAGCGTTGCGAGCACAATGATGCCGTAGAAGATGGGGCGGTACCGCGGCCGAACTGCCAGCGAGCCATGCAGCCCGGTCAATTCCTTCACCGCATACGCGGATGACGCCGACAGGATGGGGATGGCCAGCATGCCGGTGCCGATCAGGCCGATCGCGAACACGGTGGGTGCGAATGGACCTGCGGCGGGACGGAGCGCCTGCGCCGCTTGCGCAGCGGTGCTCACCGTGTGGATGCCGTGCGCGTACAGACCGGCGCTGGACGCCGCGATGATGCAGTACATGATCAGTTGCGAGAAGCCCATGCCGACGAGCACGTCGGTGCGCGCCGCGCGCAGCTCGGTGTTGGTCACGTCGCGCCGCTGCTTGACCGTGTTCTTACCGGACGCCTTCATCTCGTCCACCTCCGACGACGCCTGCCAGAAGAAGAGGTAGGGCGAGATCGTGGTACCCAGCACGGCGACAAGAGCGGCGATGAAGCCTGCATCCATGCTGACGTGCGGGGTGACCGTGGCGGTCACGACAGCCATGGCGTTCGGACGCGACAGGAAGAACGTCACCACGTACGCCAAGAGCGCCACGGTCAGGTACTTGAAGAGCCGGAAGATGAGCGAGTAGGACGTCAGCAGCTGCAGCGCGAGCACGATTCCCGCGATCGGGAGCAAGAGCATACCGGCCGGGAAATGGCCGCCGCTGAGCAGTGAGCCGCCGGCGGCGACGGCGCCAAGGTCGGCGCCGAGGTTGATGGTATTCGCCACACACAGGGTCGCGACCGCGATGGCGACGACCCACGTGGGGAACTTTCTCCGCAGGCTGGTGCCCAATCCCTCGCCCGTTTGCAGCGCTGTTCGCGCGCAGAGCTCTTGCACCGCGGCCATCAGCGGGAACGTAAACAGCGCCGTCCAGAGCAGCCCATAGCCGAATTGGCTCCCCACCTGCGAGTACGTCGCGACGCCGCTCGGGTCATCGTCGCTCGCCCCGGTGATGAGTCCAGGCCCGAGCAAGTGCAGGAACCCAATGGGGCTGCGGCGGGCCGCAGCGGCAGCGCTGCGGCCCGCGGCCGGCGTTCCCGTCGCCGCCTCGCCCTTGACCAGATGCTTGAGCGGCGGATCCGCGACACTCAGGCCGGGGAAGCGACGCCGCGTTGCCCGCAGGAGGGGGTCATGGGGCGGCCGCTTGCGACGCTTGTGGGTCTTGTCAGTTTCCTGGCGCTTCAGCGAGCGCGCCCGCCGGCGCTGTCGCGCACCCGGTCGACCAGCCCGTTCGCCCAACTGGTGAGTGTCGAGGCCGCTGGCTGGTTCGGATGCGGCCGCGTCGGCGCGCTGTCCTTCGCCTCTCGCAACTGCCTGCCAAGCTCCGTCAACTCCTGCTTGGTCGCCGCCTGCGCGAACGCGGGGAAGACCTCGTCCTCCTCCTCACCGACGTGGTGAATCACTTTCCCCTTGAGCGTTGCGACCTGATCTGCGACCTCCTGGGTGTGCGCCTTATCCATTTTGGAATCCAGGCGCGCCAGGCTTTCCTTGACTCCTTGGTGCTCGCGCTCACTCTCCGCCACGTACTGCTCGCCGCCTTCCACCTCGCGGCGGATGTGCGGATACAGGTACGCCTCCTCGATGGCCGAGTGGATCGAGAGCTCGCGGATGATGTCGGCGAGGATGCTCGCTCTGCCCTCGCCGGGATCACTCTCGAAGTCGGCGAACAGCGATTCGACGGCGCGATGATCGGCCGTGAGCAATTCGATGGCGTCCATGCGTCTTGCCTCCTCAATGTGATGGGCGGAATCTCACCGGTGTTGCGGGAGATGATATACATGGTGTACGGTAATGTGCTAATGGATATAGGCCTTCCTATACATGCTGGCTATCAGTTCCGGCTGTTGGCCGTCGGCGGGCTCGGCATTCGCTGTTGCTTGCCTTCAGGCCCAGCTGGAATGGACCCGGAGGCGATCGCTCGCGACCCGACGCATACGGTGGCCCACCACCGGCCAGGCTCTGACACGGAGGCTCCGATGTGACGCCCCCGGCAGCGTTCCCGCCTCAGCAGCAGCGCCCTCCGGGATCGACGCCTGCGATGGATCCGAGGCCACGCGACACGATGAGCGACTGGCGTGGCAGTGGGCTACTGAAGGCGAGGGTTGCACTCGTCACCGGCGGTGACTCCGGCATCGGTCGAGCGGTCGCGATCGCGTTCGCCAAGGAGGGCGCCGACGTCGCTATCGCTTACCTCTCCGAGGATGCGGACGCCGAGGAGACGCGCCGCCACATCGAAGAGGCCGGACAGCGCTGCCTGCTGCTGCGCGGCGACCTCACCCAGGAGGAGCATTGCCGACACGTCGTCGACCGCACCGTTGACGAGCTCGGCGGTCTGAATGTGCTCGTGAACAACATCGCGTATCAGGAGCCGCAGGGTTCGCTGGCCGCGATCACCACGGCGCAGTGGGAACGCACGCTGCGAACCAACATCACGTCGTACTTCTTTCTTACGCGATCGGCGCTGCAACACATGGGACGCGGCGCCGCCATCATCAACACCTCATCGATCAATGGACTGCGTGGGAACAAGGCGCTCATCGACTACGCGACAACAAAGGGCGCGGTCAACGCATACACGTACTCGCTCGCGCAGGCGCTCGTCGAGCGTGGGATTCGTGTCAACGCTGTCGCACCCGGACCGGTATGGACGCCTCTGATCCCGTCGACGATGTCGACTGAAAAGGTGACGACGTTTGGACAGCACGCGCCGATGCAGAGCGCGGCGCATCCTGACGACATCGCGCCTTCTTACGTGTTCTTCGCCAGCGAGCGTCTCAGCGGTTACTACTCGGGCGAAGTGCTTGCACCGACTGGCGGCGAGACCCTCCCCGGGTGAGGGAGTCTATTGCTGACGATGAACTGAGAGGGCTCAGCGTACGAGCAACTCTGACCGGCGGAGACACCATGAGCAGCCGTGCGCGAAGCACTATGTCTGTCGCGCGAGAACTCGACCTGAGCTCTGGCTGCTGCCCACGCTGCAGAGAGTTCGCGAAGCAAGTGGAAGCACGAGCGCTGCATCTCTCTCTTCGCCGACGATCTTCGTGGCCGGCGGCGAGCCGTCGGCAACCAAGTCTGCGAGCCAAGCACAGAGGGTCACCGGCGTGCAGATCAGGTGCCAGGCCAACAGGATGCTCGATGTCCCGCTCGCTGTATCACTCTGCCCAACGACAGCTCTTCGACTAGCGCGATTGCCCTCGGGACTCAACGTGCCCCGGGCCTCTCGCCGCGACCGTGACCGAATGACGCTGGGTGAACTGTTTGTTTGTAAGGCGAAGGACGCGTCCGCGCTTCAGGGCTGTCGCCGAACCAAATCCCGCGGTGCGCGTCGGCTCGTTGAATGGAGGGGGATATCCCCCTCCATTCACCCTGTATGCTCGATGACCTGAGGCGCCGTCTGCTCTCCGCTGCCGACGGTGACAGCGATGCGCTTCGGCTGCGCCTTCTGCGAGCGTGGCACGACGACCTCGAGCACGCCATTGGTGAACGTGGCCCGGATTTCTTCGGCGCGCACCTCGGCGGGGAGACCGACCTGGCGGAAGAGCGACATATGCCGCCGCTCGCGGCGCACGTACTCACCCTTCGTCTCCGCTCGCTGGGTGTGCTGGCCCCGGATGTTCAGCACGCCGTCCTCAAACGTGACCTCTACCTCGTCCGGCGTGAAACCGGGCACGGAAGCCTCGATGATGAACTCGTTCTCCGTCTGCCGGATGTCGACAGGAAGGCTGGAGAACTCGGCAAGGCCACCGTTCGACCGGGGTGTGTCGGTCAGCGACTGAAACAGCTGGTCGACTTGGGTGTGCAGGTCGAACAAATCGTTCCAGGGATTCCAACGCGCGATGGCCATTGGTGTTGCACCTCCTTACCACGTTGCTCCGCGGCCCTCGCCGCGGTTCTCATCGGTGCGTATACCACCCTGCTACCGCAAGGCTAAACCTGACCCGAGCACGTCGGCTATGCTCGGCCGGGGCGCGACGACGGAGGGCGTAATAATCCGGGGGCGCGCGGAGGCCGCGACCAGTGCTGGGGACCGATTCCAACTGGCATTGCTCGGAGGCAACCACGCGCCGGCGGTGGCCGGCTTGCGTGCGCCCGGCACGGTTCCAGTGGAGGAGGGCAAGCGTGTATCCGCCACGGCGGCTCAGCGGCCTGCGCCTAGAGTTGACGGCTCGCAGTCGGAGCAGCCGGCCACGGCGAACGTGGTGTGTCCGTTCTCCGAACCGGCGCGCGGCCCGCAGCGTTAGTCTGCGAGAGAGGCAGGCGTAAACCACCGCGGCACCGACGGGGCTGCGGTCATGTCGAACGCGGTCAAGGCTGGAGAGCCCGTCGAGCGGCCGCTTGTGGCGTCCGGGCGCCATACTGACTGGCTCGCCGCCTAGCCAGGGACCGCCCGTGGCTGTACGCCCTCCTGGGCAAGCGCGGAACGAATGCTCCGGAACGGTCGATTCGTTGCGCCGCGCACGGGTTGTGATAGAATCGCTATCCCCTTAACATATAGTACGTCGCAGTTTTTGGGGTAGCGTCGGCTCGCCTCCGACGCCCGCACCTGACGACGTTGGAGGAACCTCGTGCTGGCATTG
>DASUWI010000022.1:0-9533 GCA_036378495.1 Candidatus Dormiibacterota bacterium | reverse complement strand
GCCGCGAACAGCGCGGCGAGCACAATGACGCCGAGGCCGTTCCGGCCGCGCGCCCACGCGTGCTCGTGAAACTCACTTCGTCCGTGCCGCGTGCGCCGACCAAGCATGCTCGACCCCCCCGCGGACGCTGCACGACTGTCGCGCTCGCATGGTGGTCCGCGGCGGCGACAGTGTACGAGTGCTGCACCGCGTTTCGTGCGCGTTGCGCCGTTGTTACGCCGGCGCCCGCGAGCGCGCTTCAGCCGTGAAGATTTGTTTACGGATGACTGCAGTGCGTTAGGCGAACGCTAGTGTCCCCAGTGCTCCGGCTGAACGTGCTGGATGGTGCCTTCGCCACGCTCGCCGGTGCGGATGCGCACGGCGTCCTCGACGGGAAGGATGAAGATCTTGCCGTCGCCGATCTCCCCGGTGCGGGCCGCGCCCAAGATGGCATCCACCACGCTCGCGAGCGTTGCGTCGGGAACGACCGACTCCACCTTCACCTTGCGCTGCAGTGAGATGTTGACGCGGGCGCCGCGGTACGTCTCGGTGTAGCCGCGCTGCTGGCCGCAGCCCAGCACCTCGGTGACGGTCACCCCCGAGGCACCGAGTGCATCGAGGGCATCCTGCACGGCCTGCAGCCGGTCGGGACGGATGATCGCTTCGACTTTCTTCATCGCATCATCCTCGGGATTCGCTGGCGGCGGGCGCTGCTGACCCCGCTTCGGCGCGGCGCCGCTCCGGTTCGGCGAGCGCGTCGGGGTGAATGTACGCGCCACCGGGCACGGGCATGAACTGTTCCGGATACCCCCACATGCCGTGCTCGCTGATGTCGAGCCCGTCCAGCTCGTGGCGCGCGCTCACGCGCAGCCCCACCGTCTTCTTGATAGCCCAGAAGCAGCCGAACGAGAGCGTGAACACGGTGGTGAACGCGACCGTCACAGCGGCCGCCTGCGCGCCGAGCTGCTGGAAGCTGCCCGTGTAGAACAACCCACCATGGCCGACGCCGTTGAACTTCGCGAGCGTGGGGTCGGTGAACAGCCCGCACGACAGCGTGCCCCAGATGCCGGCGAGGCCGTGAGCCGACAGCGCGCCGACGGGATCGTCCAGCCACTTGTCGATGAGGACGACACCGTAGACGACGATCAGTCCTGCAACCAGGCCGATGATGATCGCCGCCCAGGGCTCGACGTAGCCTGAGGGCGCGGTGATCGCGACCAGCGCGGCGATGGCGCCGTTGCCGATCATGCCGACGTCGAGCGTCTTGGACACCCAGTAGATGGCCGCCATGGCGCCGATCGCGCCGGCTGCGGCAGCAAGGTTGGTGGTGATGACGACGTCGGCAAAGTGCAGGTTGGTGGCGTTCAGCGTCGAGCCCGGGTTGAACCCGAACCAGCCGAACCACAGGATGATCACCCCCAGCTGCGCCAGGGGCATGCTGTGGCCGGGTATCGCATTGGGCTTCTTGTCCCGCCCGTACTTGCCGATGCGTGGCCCCAGCAGGAGCAGGCCGGCGAAGCCCGCGGTGGCGCCGGTGAGGTGGACGACCGTCGACCCCGCGAAGTCCTGGGAGCCGAGGTTGGCCATCAGCCAGCCGCCGCCGAAGAGCCAGTGGCTGATCAGGGGGTAGATGAAGCCGGAGAAGGGGATGGCGAAGAGGATGTAGACGATGAACTTGGTGCGCTCCAGCATCGTGCCCCACACGATTGCCAGCGACACCGCGCAGAACACGAACTCGAAGAACCACTTCGCCGCCGCCGGCGCGGTGGAGGCGCTGATCGCCGGCAGGTCGATCGTCGATCCGGGGTGGAAGGTGGGCAGGAAGCCGGTGGCGCCGATGATGTTGAACAGCCAGCCGCTGGCGGCGCCGAAGGCGAACGCGAACCCGCAGATCCAGTACATGATCGACGCGATGCTCATGTTCACGACGATCTTGGCCACAACGGTGCCGACGTTCTTCATGCGGGCGAAGCCCACCTCGAGCATCGCGAAGCCGGCCTGCATGAACAGCACGAAGCACGCGGCCACCACCACCCATACGGTGTCGGCGGCGACACCGGCGGCCTGGGTCGCGGTCTTGTCAGCCGCGTGGCCGCTGAGGGGAACGAGTGCCGCGACGACGGCGAGCCCAAGCCCAATCCGCAACTTCAGAGACCGCTGCATCGAAGTCCTCCACCCTTTGTGCCAGACATCCACGAACAGATGCGCGGTCATCGTACGGAGACACAAGGCCCGTCTCCTTTGCACGCGCTGCACGGAACCTGGAAACTCAGGCTTGGGCTAAGCGCACAAAATCAGCCCGCGACGCAGGCGAGGCGGGCGCGCCACGTTGGTCGCTGACGTGGAGAACGTCGCGAATCCGCAGGCAGAGCTGCAGGTTGAGCCGGGTGGCGGCGTCGTCGAGCTTGAGGCCGCCGATCTCCTCGATGCGCCGCAGGCGGTACAGCACAGTGTTGCGGTGCAGGTGCATCCGCTGCGCGGTCTCGGTCGGTGAGCCGAGGCAGAGGAAGAACGCATCGAGGGTCGCCATGAGGTCCGCCCCGGTGCGGCGGTCGTACGCCACCAGCGGCCCGACGGTGTCCTCGTAGAAGTCGGCGAGCTCCTGCTGCCCGGAGACGGCGAACAGGAGCCGGTGCAGGCCGAGGTCGGCGAAGCTGACCACACGTCCAGGTCCGAGCACTCGCCGGCCCATCGCCAGCGCCTGCTCCGCCTCGCGGAACGAGGTGCGCACCCCCACGACGCCGGTGTGCGGCCGGCCGATCCCCAGCGAGGTGCCGGTGTCCTGCGCGGCCCGGGCACACTCGGCCCGCATCGCCTCCACCAGCCGGCTCAGCGAGGTCTCGTCGGCGAACGCCTCGAGCAGGAGGATCAGGCACACCGACCCGGCGTGCCCGCTGACCAGCGCGTTGACCCCGCGGTGGGCCACCAGGCTGCGCACCGCCCGCAGCGCCGTGTCCTCGAACCCGGGGTCGGTGCGTGAGCCGCGCGCGCTCGCCACCGCGAACGGCTTGCTCAGGTCCAGGCCGAGGCGGAGGGCCCGCTCCAGCGCAGCGTCCTCGGACGTGTAGGACCCCACCAGCAGCGACTCGATGAACTCTCCCTCGAGCCGGTCGCGGGTCTCCGTGACGGCGCGCTCGCGGTCGAGCTCGATGGCGCAGGCCGAGGCCGCGCGCGCGGTGGCCATGCGCGCCACCTGGTCCAGCTGCACCGGCGGGCCCACGACGGCGACGTAGCCCGCGACCCCCTGGCGTCCGGGGATGGGGCTGGCGAGCATGCCCGGGTCGCCGGCCGCGCCCTCGAGCTCGCGCACCGGCGGATCGGCGGCCAGCATCGCGATGGTGTCACCCCAGCGGCGCAGCGCCGGCACATGGGCGGTGGCCACCGCGGCAGCGGCGTCGGGCGCCCGGCCCGCCGTGTGACAGACCGTGCCGTGTGCATCGAGCCAGAGCGCGTCGAGCTTCGTCACCTCGGCAAGGCTGTCGACGATCACCGGCGCGCCGGCGCCGCTCAGCGCGAGCTGCATCAGCGACGACTGGAGCTCCTGGGCGCGCTCGTGCAGCAGCGCGCGCTGGTCGAGGATGAAACGCACGCAGCCGTGATGCGCGTCGGCGATGTGCTGCGCGTCGGGCAGTCGCAGGAGCGGCATCACCAGCCGGTCGGCGACGTCGATGCTGTCCGCCGAGACGGCGCCGAGCACGGCCACCGCCACGCCGCCCTTCTCGGCGAAGCTGGTCATCACCTGGGGCAGATCGAGGCGTTCGTCGAGCATCTTGATGCTGCGCACCGGCACGAACGCGATCTCGCCGCCCTTCACCGCGTCGAACGCCGGCGGTCGCGTGCGCAGCGCGCACGCCCACTCGACGCGGCGCTCGAGCCCGCCGCCGCCGGCAAGCAGCTCGGTGCCCTCGGGCAGCGCCCCGCGCCAGACGTCCTTGACCGTGATCGCAGGTCCGCTCATGGGCGGCCGGCCATCAGAACCGCTCCAGGTACTGGTCGATCTCCCACGTGGTCACCTGGCCGCGGTACTCCCGCCACTCCAGCCGCTTGGCGTCGATGAACCGTTCGGCCAAGTGCTCGCCGAGGGCGTCCATGACGACGTCATCCGCCTCGAGGGCGTCGATGGCGTCGCGCAGGTTGTCGGGCAGCACGCCGACGTTGCGCCGCTCCAGCTCGACGTCGTCGAAGCCGTACAGCGACTCCTCCACCGGCGGCGGCAGCGGCAGGCGCCGCTCGATGCCGTCGAGGCCGGCGCGCAGCATCGCGGCGAAGGCGAGGTACGGGTTGCACGAGGGATCGGGGCTGCGCAGCTCGACACGCGTCGCCTCGGCCCGGCCCACATGGGGCACGCGGATCAGCGCGCCGCGATTGGTGCGCGCCCAAGAGATGAAGATCGGCGCCTCGAAGCCGCGCACCAGCCGCTTGTACGAGTTGACCAGCGGGGCGAGGACCGCGGTCATGCCCGCGGCGTGGTGCAGCTGCCCCGCGATGAAGTGCTTGGCGGTCTCGCTCAGGCCGTAGTCGTCGTTGCCGGTGAACGCGTTGCTGTGCTCGCCCTCGATGAGGCTCTGGTGGACGTGCATGCCACTGCCCGGCTTGCCGTCGAAGGGCTTGGGCATGAAGGTCGCCAGGGTGTCGAACTGCTGCGCCACTGCCTTGAGCGCGTAGCGGAACGTGACCACGTCGTCCGCGGCCTTCAGAACGGGGGCGGCGTCGATGTCGATCTCGTGCTGGCCGCCCGCCACCTCATGGTGCGCCGTGTTGACCGGGATGCCCATCGTCTGCAGCGCGCTCACCATCGCCTGACGCAGCGCCACGCTGCGATCGGTGGAGAAGTCGAAGTACGAGCTGCGGTCGTGGGCCGGCGGCACCGCCGCTCCGTCGGGCCGGCGCTCGAGAATGAAGAACTCGATCTCCGGCCCCACGCGGTACTCGTACCCGAGCCGCTGCCCGGCGTCGATGGCGCGACGCAGCGCGCCACGCGGGTCGCCCGGGTAGGGCTCACCCTCCGGCGTGGTCGCCCAGCAGATCAGCCGAGCGGTGGACTCGCGCGACCACGGCAGGATCTGGAAGGTGCCGGGGTCGGGCACGAGGTACATGTCGGATTCGGCAGTGCGCGCGAACGATTCCACCGACGAGCCGTCGAACCACGTGCCGTGCTCCATGGCGTCGGCGAGCTGCGCGGCGGGGATGGTCACCGTCTTTACCGCCCCCATCACGTCGGTGAACTGCAGGTCGATGTGGCGCACGTGGCCGGCCTCGGCTCGGGCCACGAGCTCTGCGGCGACGTCCGCCCGGGTCCGAACGGCCATGTGCACCCTCCGTTTCTTGGCACTTCGCACAAGCGCTGTGGCTTATGGGACCGCAGTGTAGCGCGTGTCGCGCGTATCTGGCGCTGCATCGTCCTCAGCTTTGTGCGGTGCGTACCAAGGACCAGGGGATGAGCGGCAGAGTCAGCCGACGCCGGCGGGGGCGGTGTGGTGGGGAGCCGGTTGATCTCCGTCTGCGACGTCGTGTGACAGCCGCAACGGCGGCCCACCTCGACCACCCGCGCGCGCTGTCCGCAGGGACGCCGCGCCGGCGCCCGCGCCGGCCAGCACCACCTCGCCCACCTGCGGCGGACCCGTGGGCATCGATGCCGAGCGCTCCACGGCGCGGACGCGCGCGCCGGCAGCGTCGGTCTGACCGGCACGGAGCAGCGACCGAACGTCCGAGCACATCAGCCGCCGGTGCGCCTCCCGCTGCACATCCAGCGGGACGCCGCGGCTGCGCAGGCGGCGGCGAAGCTTGCCGAGCAGCGCCGTGAACTCTGCCCACTCCTCGCCGTGGCCGCGCGCCACGCGATCACGCACGTCGGCGGCCAGCATCGGGCTCTCGCCGGAGGTGGACACGGCCACCTGGAGCGCCCCCCTGCGGAGCACGGCCGGCGCGATCCAATCGCAGCTGCGGGGGACGTCGACGACGTTCAGCAGCGTGCCGGCGCGATCCGCGGCGCGGCGGGTCGCCGCCTGCGAGCCGGGATCACCGGTGGCGTCGATGGCGAGCCGGGCGCCCTCGAGATCGCCTTCTCGGTACGGCCGCGCCAGGTGGACGACGTCGGCCCCGGCCTCGCGCAGCCCGGCCACCTTGCCGGCGGCGATGGCGCCGGTGCCCAGAACAACGCAGCGCCGGTCGCGCAGGTCGAGGAACACCGGGTAATACCGCGGCGTCTCGTCCACCTACACACTGGCCTCGGCGAGCGACGGCATGGCGGCCTCGTGGGCGCTGCCGCGAAGGAAGAACCACCAGGTGACGCCGACGCACGACGCGTAGAACGCGACGAACCCGAGAAGCGCCGCGGCGGCGCTACCGGTTCCCGTGATGGAGGCGCTGTACGCCTGCGGTATCACGAAGCTTCCGTAGGCTGCGATGGCGGAGGTGAAGCCGAGCGCCGCCGCCGCCTCGGTGCGCGCGTCGCGGTCGGCCCGGTCGAGCTCGCGGGCGCCGCCGTTGCCGGCGCGTCTCATGTGCTCCTTGCGGAAGGCGGCGGGGATCATGCGGAACGTCGACCCGTTGCCGATCCCGGTTGTGACGAAGAGCACGAGAAACAGGGTCAGGAACACGGGGAACGCACCCGGCGACGCCTTCATTCCCAGTGTCCAGACGACGCCGAGCGTGGCCGCGATCATCACGATGAAGTTGACGAACGTCACCGGCGCCCCGCCGAGGCGATCCGCCAGCCGCCCGCCCATCGGGCGCGTCAACGAGCCGATCAGCGGCCCGAGGAACGCGAACTCCAGCGGGTTGACGTGCGGGAACTGTGACTTGATCAAAAGCGGGAACGCCGCCGAGTATCCGATGAACGAGCCGAACGTGCCCACGTACAGCCAGCTCATGATCCAGGTCTGGCGCCGGCGAAGGATGACCAGCTGCTGGCGCATCGTGGCGCGAGCGACGGCGAGGTTGTTCATGAAGAAGAATGCGCCGATCATGGCGACAACTATGAACGGGAGCCACACCAGGCCGGCCCACTGCAGCGACAGGTGTGCCGCACGGTGTGCGGCGAGCCCGAGGACCCCGAGCCCGATCACCGCGGGGACGACGAACTGGACCACGGCGACACCGATGTTGCCCCCGGCCGCGTTAAGCCCGAGCGCCCACCCCTTCTTGCTGTCGGGATAGAAGTAGCTGATGTTCGCCATGCTGGAGGCGAAGTTGCCGCCACCGAAGCCTGCCGTGGCCGCGGCGGCTATCAAAGCCCAGTACGGCGTGCCCGGGTGTTGCACCAGCACAGCGAGCAGCGCGCTCGGGATGAGCAGCAGCGCCACGCTGATCACCGTCCAGTTGCGTCCGCCGACGCGCGCGACGACGAACCCGTAGGGAAAGCGCATGGTGGCGCCCACCAGTCCGGGGATCGAGACGAGCCAGAAGAGCTGGCCGAGCGTGAGGTGAAACCCGTTCCGGTTGAGGTTGACCGCAACAGCGCTCCAGAGCTGCCACACCGAGAAGCCGAGGAACTCGGCGAATATCGACCAGAACAGGTTGCGGCGAGCTGTCCGCCTGCCGGTCGCATCCCAGAACCGAGCGTCATTGGGGTTCCACCGTATGATCCAGCTGGCGTTTCGCACTGCGCTTCTCCCTGTTGCCTGTGGGCACCGAACGGCCCTCACGCTAGGTGCGCAGCGGTGCGCGAGGCGTCAGCTCACGCGCCCAAGTCAGTGGACCTCGTCTTTGGTCGTCGCGGTTGCGAACGCTGATGACGCGTGCTCACACAGCGCGCGAACGAGAGGAACCATCTTCGGCCGATCCGGCTGGATCTGCGCGGCGACGCCGTAATCTCCCAGCGCGGCGGCGCAGACCGGGCCAACCGCGGCGACCACTGTGCGTTCGCGAAGCCACCGAGACAGCTCGCCATCGCGCCGCTCCCCCTCCGCGATCTGAAACAACGTGTGCACCTGCGAAGCACTGGTGAACACGGTGATGTCGAGCTCGCCCGCCTCCAAACGGCCGAGGAGGCGATGCACCCGCTCGAGGTCGGGCGGTGCCGCCCACGCATACGGTCGCACCTCCACGACGTGGGCGCCCGCATCCAGCAGATGGTCGCGCAGCCGGATGTTCTCGATCCCGTAGTGCTGAAGCAGGACCGTTCGGTCGTGGAGCGCGCCGCCGACGAGCTCCACCACCTGCTCGGTGGTGTGCGGTTCGCGGGTGCGCCGGTCGACCGCCAGGCGGTGACGGTGCAGCACCGCGAGTGGTTTCGGACCTCGCGCCACGACGATTGCCGAGTGGAGTCGGGTGATCAGCGGCTCGTAGGCGCCGGTGTCCGACGCAGCCGCGAACAGCGCGGCAGCGCCGCATCCAGTCAGGAAGACGGCCATGTCGAGGGGTCCTCCGGCGGCACGCCTGATCGCCTCACCGACCGCGTCGCGATCCTCCGGCTCCACCTCGCGCATGCATGGCGCGTGCACCGGCACACCACCGTGCTTTTCGACCAGGGCGGCAAGCTCGCGGCCGTGCCTCGCCTGAAGAACCCCCACCGTCAGGCCGTGGAGGCCCTCGGCCGGATCAGCGAGAGCCATGCATGAGCTCCTCCGGCGATGCGTCGTCGGCCCAGGCGCGCGCCACGCGCTCCACGCTGGCAAGCGGCCCGGTCGCAGCCACACCCAGCGCCTGCCCCGCCGCGAGCCGCCAGGTCACGCGGAAACCGGTCGTGCCGTCGGTCGCGGTCACGCGCCGGATCCCCTGCTCAGCGTCGTCCGGAGCCGTCTCGGTGGCGCCGGCCTCGAACGTGCTCGCCGTGTCGTCGACGCCCAATCTCGCGTTGACGATCGCACGCGGCCCCGCGGCTCCATCGCCCAGGAGCGCGTCCGCCTGTCGCTCTGGATCCGTGGTCACGGGCAAACCGCCGGCGGTGAACACCGGCGCACCCACCGCGTGACCGCGGTGACGGCCGACGATCCGTGCACCCGCGTCCACGAAAACCGGATTGGGAAGCCGCGCGGCACGACGCCAGGCTTCCCACGGCGCACTCTCGTCGGCGACCACGCACCACTCGGCGTCGTACGGAGCCGAGGTCGTCCAGGGCACGGCGTCGGCCTCGCATCCCCGCTCGCGCAGCGCCGCGGCCAGCGCACTTGCCGCACCGGCACCGATGACGACGAGGCGGGTGAGGCGAGCCGCCCGCACCAGACGGACGGCGGCGTGCTTCAGCTCCGGCTGCAGCGACCGCGGATCCAGCGCCGCCGGGGTGACGCCGTTGACGACGGCGCGCGCGTCACGCATCGAGGGCCAGTGGAAGGACGCCGACACAGTCCCCGGTGGCACCTGGTCGCAGAACACCGCCCGGCCACGCCACCGCCCGCGGCGGGAGAGCAGCTCCACGGCGTCACCATCACGCACGCCGGATCGCGCCGCGTCATCCGGATGGACGCTCAGCAGCGCGCGGTCGGTGCCATGCCGCAGGCTCGCCACCTTGCCGGTGCGGGTCAGCGTGTGCCACGCGTCGGCGGTGCGCACGGTCGTCAAGCGCAGCGGATAGTTGGCGTCGGGGACCTCCACAGGCGGCCGGAACGGCGTCG
>DASUWI010000021.1:0-6067 GCA_036378495.1 Candidatus Dormiibacterota bacterium | reverse complement strand
GTCGCCGATCCGCTCGCCGGGTCGGGCGACACGACGGGCAACCTCGACAGCGCCATCGGCGAGGCGGAGGCCAACGCGACGGCATACGACGACTACGCCGCGCAGGCACGCAAGGCACGGCACGGCGACGTCGCGGACTGGTTCGGCACCGTCGCGGCAGCCGAGCGCGCCCACGCGTCGCAGCTGACGCGCCTGCGTCGCTCGCTGGAGGACGGCTGACGGCCGGCCCCCTGCGCCCCGACGAGGTGCACACGGGCCAGGACTATGAAACGGTCCGCCCCGACGCACGCGCAGCGGTCGTCGCGGCACAACGGGCCCGCCGCGTCCGGCTGGGCAGCCGGCTCACCCTCGTCTTCGAGAGCCGCGACACCATCCTCCAGGCCCTGGAGGAGCTGCTCCGCGCCGAGCGCGTGAGCGCCACCGCCGACGTGTCGGCCAAGGTTGACGATTTCAATACCTTCGTCCCGCAGGCGGGACAGCTCGGGGCGACGCTCTACGTGGAGGCCAACGACGCTGCCGAGCTGGGCGCGGCGCTCGCCGAGCTCCAGGGCGTGCAGAGCTGCGTCTACCTCGAGGTCGAGGGCCACCGGATCGCGGGCGAGGCGCTGGAGGGCGAGGTGGCCGACGAGCTCGCGGCCGCGTCGTTCATCACCTTCCAGGTGCCGCCCCAGGCCTGGGACGCGTGGCGCCGTGGCGCCGGCGTCGCCGCCGTGGTGGCGCACTCGCGCTGCAGCGAGCGAGCCGAGCTCACGACCGAGCAGCGCTCGGCTATCGTCGCCGGGTTGTGAGGTCGGCGACCAGCGAGCGGTAGACCCCGACCGTCTCGCGCGCGGCCCGGTCCCAGGTGAAGCCCGCCGCGCGCTCCACGCCGGCCCGCCGCATGGCAGCGGCACGCCGGCCGACCCCGAGCACCGCGCGCAGCGCGCTGGCGATCACCGCGGCGTCCCCGCTGGGCACCAGGAGCGCGGCGTCGCCGCAGAGATCGGGCAGGTTGCCCACGGCGGTGGCCACCACCGGGGCGCCACAGGCCATCGCCTCCAGCGCCGCCAGCCCGAAGCCCTCGTGGGTCGACGCCAGCGCGAAGACTGCGGCGTTGCGGTACAGCGCCGCCAGCTCGGAGTCGGCCCGGCGCCCGCAGAGCACCAGCCGGCATCCGCGCCGCGCCGCCACGTCGAGCAGGCGGTCGGCCTCGGCTCCTGCGCTGCCGGCGAGCGCCAGCGGCAGCCCATCGCCGCCGAGCCTCGCCACCGCGTCGACCAGCACGTCCAACCCCTTGCGGGGGTCGTGCCGGCGGAGGCTGCCGGCCCACAGGATGTAGCCGCCGGGCGCCAGCCCGAGCTCGCGAAGCACCTCGCGGTCGAGGCCTGACGCGGTCGCCGAGAAGTCGGGCGACACTCCCTCGGGCACCACGCGCACCCGCTCGCGGCGCAGTCCCAGGGTGGCCACCGCCTCGTTCGCCGATGCGCGGCTGACGGCGATGATCGCGCCGCACTCGCGCAGCAGGGTGGCCAGCGTCATGCCGTATGCCTTGAGGGCCACGTCGCGGCGCTCGGTGGCGGCGCCCTGCCGCCACATCTCGACGTCGTGCACCGTCACCACCTGCCGTGCCAGCGGAAAGCCCGCCACCGGCTCACCACCGACGCCGTGGATGAGGTCGGGCTTCATCCGGGTGGCCGCCCGCAGCGCCGCCGGCTGCGCGTGGATGAAGCGTCCCGGCCGCGACTCGCTCCGCGGCGGCCGCAGGGGCTGGGCCAGCCGGACGTCGACGTCGGGGATGTCGGCGAGCGCGTCGGTGAGGTGCCGGGCATAGCGGCCGATACCGGCGTCACGCCGCGCGTCGACCATGCAGCTGGCTTCGATCAACACGCGGACCATTGGCGGCTTTGTACCACCGCGGCGCTGCGAGAATGGATTTCATGCCCGCCTCGCGCACCGTGCTGCCGTTCTCCGCGCTGGTCGGGCAGGCGCCGATGCGCACAGCCCTGGTGCTCAACGCCATCAACCCCGGGATCGGCGGCGTGCTCATCCGCGGTGAGCGCGGCACCGCCAAGTCGACCGCTGTGCGTGCGCTGGTCGACCTGCTGCCGGAGATCGACGTCATCGAGGGCTGCCGGTACCGCTGTGATCCCTCCGACCCGCAGCGCTGGTGCGATCAGTGCCGTGAGCGCTCGGCCGCCGGCGACGCCTTGCCGGCGCTCCGCGTCCCCGTGCGGGTGGTGGAGCTGCCCATCAACGCGAGCGAGGACCGCGTGGTGGGCAGCATCGACACCGAGGCGGCGATCAAGCGGGGTGAGCGCGTGTTCGAGCCCGGCGTGCTCGCCGACGCCAACCGCGGCATCCTCTACGTCGACGAGGTCAATCTGCTCGACGACCACCTCGTCGACGTGCTGCTCGACGCCGCGGCGATGGGACGCAACATCGTCGAACGCGAGGGCATCTCCTTCGCGCACCCGTCGCAGTTCATCCTGGTGGGGACGATGAACCCGGAGGAGGGGGAGCTGCGTCCGCAGCTGCTCGATCGCTTCGGGCTCTGTGTCGACATCAGCGGCCTGCGCAGCGTTGACGACCGCGTGCGCATCATGGAGCGCGATCAGCAGACTCAGGACGACGCGGTGCTGATGCGAAATGAGTTCGCCGAGAGTGACGAACGGCTGCGCGACGTCATGGTCACGGCGCAGGGCGTGCTGCCGCTGGTCGACATCCCACCCCAGATCCGCTGGTTCATCGCGCTGGTGTGCATCGACGCCGGCGCGCTGGGGCACCGTGCCGACATCGTGGTGAGCAACGGGGCGCGCACGCTGCGCGCCTGGCGCGAGGCGTCCGCCGCCGTCGGCGCGGAGCATCACGAGCATGCGCCGGAGCAGGCGCAAGCGCTGCTGGTGACGGCGGAGGATGTGATCGCCGCTGCCGACCTGGCACTGGCGCACCGCCGCCGCGTGCGCACGGACCGCAACGCACCCGGCACCGCCGCGGCCAACCAGGCGCAGCAGCGCGAGCGCTACGAGGAGATGCAGCGCGAGGCCGAGTCAACGGCCGCGGACGCACCGGTGAGCGGTGATATCGAGAGCGAGCCCAGCGAGAGCGCATCGTCTGAACAGGGCGACAGCGAGGCCGCGATGCGCGGCCACGAGCGCCCCGCCGAGGCGGTGACGCGCGGGCCCGCGGAACAGCTCTTCGAGGGAACGATCTTCCCGGTGCGGAAGATCGCCCTGCCGCGCGACCGCCGCACCCGCTCGACCAGCGGCAAGCGCAGCAGCGCGCGAAGCAAGGACAAGCGCGGCCGCTACGTGCGCGCGACGCAGACGAAGCACACGACGGACATCGCGTTCGATGCGACCATGCGCGCCGCCGCGCCGCATCAGCTGCGGCGCCGCGCCGAGGCGCCCGCCGCTGCCGGCACGCCGGCGCTGCGCCTGGAACGTCAGGACCTGCGCCAGAAGGTGCGTCGCCGCAAGACGGGGACGCTGATCGTGTTCGTGGTGGATGCCAGCGCATCCATGGACGCGGAGCAGCGCATGCAGGCGACCAAGGGGGCGGTGCTGTCGCTGCTGCGCGACGCGTACATCCGGCGCGACAAGGTCTCGCTCGTCGTGTTCTCGGGGCGCACCGCGCGGATCGCGCTGCAGCCCACCTCGAGCATCGACCTCGCCGAGCATCGTCTGCAGCGTCTTGCGGTCGGCGGCACCACGCCGCTGACGCACGGACTCGTCGCCGGCCTGAAGGTGATTCGCACCGAGAGGCTGCGCGATAGCTCCATCTATCCGCTGCTGGTGCTGATCAGCGACGGCAGGGGCAACATCTCGCTGTTCGGTGAGGAGCCGCTCGTGGAGGCGCAGCGCATGTGCGAGCAGCTCGCGGTCGAGGACATTCACGTGCTCGTCATAGACTCGGCGCGCGATCACACGGCGCGCGCGCCGCTGCCGCGGATCGGTCAGCATCGCCGGGCGCCGCTGTTCGGCGGCTACGGCTTCAACGCGTGCCTCGACCTCGCCGAGCGCGCCGGCGGGGAGTATCTCGGACTGTACGATCTGTCGCAGGGCGCGATCGTCGAAGGTGTGGAGAAGTCTCTCCGCGGCCGCTGACGCGCCTGCGAGAATGGCCAGCATGGACAACGGACGCGCAGTCTTCCCCTTCACCGCGATCGTCGGCCAGGACACGATGAAGCAGGCGCTTGTGCTGAACGCGATCAATCCCGCGATCGGCGGCGTGCTCATCCGCGGCGAGAAGGGGACCGCGAAGTCCACCGCTGTGCGCGCGCTGGCGCGGCTGCTCCCCGAGCTTGAGATCGTCGTCGACTGCCGCTACGGCTGCCCGCCGGACACGCCGGAGCTGCAGTGCGTCGAGTGCACGGCGCGCATCGCCGGTGGCGAGGACCTGCCGCGCGGACGCCGGCAGATGCGCGTGGTGGAGCTGCCGATCAACGCGTCGGAAGACCGGGTCGTCGGCGCCATCGACCTGGAAGCTGCGATCAAGCGCGGCGAGAAGGAGTTCCAGCCCGGCGTGCTCGCCGAGGCCAATCGCAACATCCTGTACGTCGACGAGGTCAACCTGCTCGACGACCACATCGTCGATGTGCTGCTCGACGCGGCAGCCATGGGGCTGAACACCGTGGAACGCGAGGGTGTGTCGGTGTCGCATCCGTCGCGATTCATCCTCGTGGGCACGATGAACCCCGAGGAGGGTGACCTGCGGCCGCAGCTGCTCGACCGCTTCGGGCTGTGCGTCGACGTCGAGGGTATCCACGACGTGCGCCAGCGCGTCGAGATCGTCGAGCGCCGTGAGGCCTACGAGGACGATCCCGAGACGTTCGCGTCGCGGTTCGAGCCCGAGGAACGCCGCGAGGCCGGTCGCATCTCCCACGCGATCGGGACGCTGGCCGACGTCGCCGTCGATCGCGACATCCTGGTCTCGATCGCCGGTCTGAGCATCGAGCTCGAGGTCGACGGCCACCGTTCCGACATCGTCATGCGCAAGAGCGCGCAGGCGCTGGCGGCCTACGAGGACCGCTCACGCGTGGAGCTCGACGACGTCGAGCACGTGGCGCCGATGGTGCTCGCGCACCGCGTCAAGCCGGGAGTGGGCGGCCGCCGCGGGCTGCCCGACATCGGCGAGATCCTGCGCCACACGTCGAGCAACGGCGCTTAGGCAGCGTCGGAGTCGTCGACGAGCTGCACGCGCGGCCGCCGCGCCAGCACCGTCTGGCGCAGCACGCGGCGCAGCAGCGGCGCGCTGTCGACGCTCTTGGCAGCCGCGGTCGGCTTGCGGTCGACCACGCGCCGCGTGACGTGGATGCCGTGCTTGGGCAGGATGCGGCGCAGGTAGCCCCAGGTGTCCTGCAGCCCGTTGCTCACCGACTCGTAACCGTGCTGCATCACCATCAGGCGAGCCGAGAACGACATCAGCTCGTGGAAGAACATCTTGTCGTCGTCCGCCCGCGGCTCGATCAGCAGCAGGTCGACGTCTGGATGCCGGTCGCGCACCAGCCGGATGTGGTCGAGCAGGCCGTCGTGGAGCATGCCGCGCATCACCTGGTTGTAGATGGCGCGCATGCCGGAGTCGCGCAGGTGCTCACCGATCTGCTCACGCACCAGGTCGGGCGTGTCGAGCTTGCGCGTGTCGACGGGCACAACGGGGTTGATCACGACGATCAGCGAGGCGCCGCGATCCACCGCGATGTCGATCGCAGAGATTCCCTTGATGCCGCCGTCGACGTAGTCGATGCCGTCGATACGCACCGGCTTGAAGAGCACGGGGATGGCGCCGCTGGCAGCCACGGCGCTGCTGATCGGGATGCGCGTGTCGCTGTCCTGGGAGAACACCACGCGCTCCCCGGTGTCGATGGCGCAAGCGACGATGTGCAGTTCGCGGTGCAGGTCGCTGAACTCGTCGGTCAACCCGTCCGCGGCGAAGAGACGCCGAAGGTACCGCTGCAGCTCGTCGGAGGTGAACAGCCCGGATGGGAGCAGCGGGCTGAGCATGCCGAAGATGTCCAGCGGATTGAGACGTGAGGGGTGGCGGATCACCTCCCATGCGGTCTCGCGCAGCAGCTCCGGCAGCTTGAGCAGGT
>DASUWI010000020.1:0-23303 GCA_036378495.1 Candidatus Dormiibacterota bacterium | reverse complement strand
CGGCGGCTGTGTCCCGTTTGCTCGCGAGCTCTCGAATCTCTTTAAGGAGCAGCGCCGCCGGTGCGGAACCGGTCGCGCCCGCGACAACCTCACGAAGTGCCGGCGTCGGCTTTGCCCACGAATTGTCGACCGCGGGGTGGCTCGGCGCGCGACGCAGAGCCAGGTGGACCGAGGTGAAGCGCTTGTCTTCCCACTCCATGACGATGTGCGGCATGTCCCAGAATGCCCAGTCCGGACCACCGGCGCCGGTCCGCTGCGTTCTCATCCGCGAAGCGCGGTCGACGACCGCCTGCGTGATGTTCCGCGACGTTCCGAGGGTCCAGTGCGACACCGACACGTCGAGAGGGCCGATCGGTTCGAGACCGCTGGCGGCGACGATGTACCGCTGCAACTCTGAGGGTGAGAGCAAGAAGGTGCCCGGCAGGTGCGATCCGGCGCCGCTTGCATGTCGGGAAAGCAGGAGTTCCGTCGAGAGCGTGAGGACGCCGCCCGGCTTCAACACGCGGCCCATCTCGTACGCCGCCGCCGCGATTGTCTCCAGGTCGCCGAAATGCTCGATCGACCCCGAGCTGAAGATGCCGTCGAACGACTCGTCAGGGTAGTCGAGGATCCTTGCATCCATGTGCTGCACTGTCAGCCGGTCGGGCTCGAACGCGAATGGTGCCAGCCGGCCAGGGTTCATGAGCATCATCGGCGGGGCAGTGTCCTGCCAGGTGCCGGGATCGCGATATCGGTCGATCGCGACAACCTCGCCAATGTAGCGCGTCAGGTAGAAGATCGTGTCCTCGGTGCCTGCCGCCACGCCGAGCACCCGTGCGTCCGGTCGCAGCACTCCATGATCAGAGAGTGTGCGGACCGCCATCGCGACCTCCCAGTCCTTACGGTACTCATACCCGGTTGGGAAGGCGTCACCGAACACCCGGCGTTTGTGATCGCAGACGTCGCGGATGACAGGGCGCAGACTCGGATGCGCAAAGTCCTCGAGCTCGCATGCCTTGCTGTACGCGAGCGCGCCAGGCCTCGGTGCGGGGCGCCCGGCGAGCGCGGTGACCGTTGGCCGGTGGGCGGTGCTGGGTCTCTTACGGACGGGGCGCCGTGCGGCCCGCTGGCGGATCAGGGCGAGGTAGCCCTCCACCATCAACTCGAGGCGCGCGGTCTGCTCGTAGTGATTTCGCGCGGCGTGCTCGAAGCTCTCGCGTCGCTCGCGGTCGCGTGCCAGTGCGACCAGCGCCGCGGTCGCATCGGCAGGCGAGTGCGCAGCAGACGAGACGCGAACGCATGCCGAGCTCGGCAGCGATTGGGAGGCTTCGGACTCGCTCACGACGACGCACCGCCCCGCAGCGAAGCCACGGATGGCTGCATCGCGAACCGCCGCGCCGGCGTCGTCATCGAGGATAACGACCGCGTCGCATGCCGCCATGTACGCGTCGAAAACGAGACGGGAGACCGGCCCCGTCACCCGCTACGCGTCGGTGATGCCGAGGTGCTCCGCCCGCGCTCGCAGGTCATCCTCCTGCGCGCCGTCGGCGATCGAGCCAATGATTGCGGCAATGCAGTCGACGCCTGCCCGCCGGAGGCCGGTGAACGCCACGAGCGCAGATTGGACTGCTTCTGCGGAAAAGCCGGTCGCGGGGACCAGAACCACGAACGCGTAGCGGTCCAGGTCGAGGTAGCCGCGAGCCGACGCGCGATCGACGCCGTACCCGTGTCGCCGCGGGTCGCGCACACCCAGCGGTATCACCCCAGCGACGTCAGCCTGCGGGTAGCGGCAAGTGAGCTCCCTCTCGAGCGCTGTCGTGGTCGCGACGCAGCATGTTGCCGTGTCGACGATCGGCCCGAGCATAGGATGCTCGCGAAGGAATCTCTGTCTTTCGCTCGACCTGCCGCGTGACGGGAGCGTACGGATGCGATCCCACTCGCGAACCGCGCCCTCACCATCGCGCGCGTCCACCTCTGCGCGGAAGAGCGCGTCGTCCTCATTACGAGCCACGGAGCCGCCGAGCAGCGCTCGGCTCCATTGCAGATCGTGCAGCACGACGACGCCGGGATGGCTGAGCAGAGCCGGCTCCATGTATGTGTGTTCCCGCGACGCGCCGACCTCGTAGACGACGGCATCGAATGAGCGGTGTCGGACGGCACGGTCGAAGTCTGAGTGATGGTGAACACGGGCGGCACGCAGCAGCTGGAGCGGTGGCGCCACGTCGTCATCGACGAAGAGGTCCAGCTCCAAGCTTGAATCCGGAGCAGCGTTGAGGGCCGTGACCAGGTCTTCGATGTAGCACGCGCCCGGGCAATCCTGGGGTGGGATGGGCGACCAGACTGCCACCCGAATCGCGTCCTCCGTGGCGCGCTTCGGCATCGACGCCGCGGACCGGTAGCACTGCAGTGTGGTGCGTCCGAACTCCGCCGTCGTGTACCGCTTCGCATGCTCGAGGCCACGACGACGGAGGTCGTCGCGCCGTTCGCTGTCACGGAGCAGCAGATCGATCGTCCGGGTGAACGCCGCCGCGTCGTCCGAGTCGACCAGCACCGCGGCGTCACCCGCGGTCTCGGGCAGCGCCGAACGTGTGGTCGTGATCACCGGTGCCCCACAGCGCATCGCCTCGACGACTGGGTACCCGAAGCCCTCATGGTGGGACGGGTGCACGGTCAGGGTCGAGCCGTTGTACAACGCGGCGAGCTCCTGGTCGGAGACTCTCCCTGTGACAATGAGATCGCCGCCGACGCCCAGCTGGTCTGCCAGACGCTGCACGGCATCCATCTCGCCGGCGGCCAGATGTCCGGCGATGACCAGTGGACTGCGCGAGCGCGTCGCCGCGGAGAGCTCCGCATATGCGGGCAGCAGCGTGGTGAGGTTCTTGCTGTAATGCAGGTCGGTGATGCAGAGGACGTAGCTCGCGGGGATCTCCACGTGGCGCCGAGACCGTAGCCGCGTCGGGTGGCTAAGCGCCGTCAGGACGCTGCGGACCGCGTCGCGCGGAAGGGGCCGGAAGGTCAGCGAGGGGGCCGGTGGCGTGATGTCGATGCGGTCTGGGGCCACACCGAGGCGTTCCACGACGTCCGCCGCGGTCGCGTGTGAGTTGGCCGCGATCCGTGTGGCCTGCTCGAGGAAGAGCAGTCGCTGCGCGTATGTCTCTCTGTCCACAGGATCGGGAAGATAGTGCGCTGGATACAGCAGGGGTATGAGGTCATGCGCGGTGACCACATAGGGGCATACGTCGAAGCCGGGCATGAGCACGCCGGTGAGCATCGCGGAGCAGGTGGTGTGAAAGAGATCGAGCTGCAGCCCCTCGAGCCACCGAAGATATGCGCTGAACCGCGACAGCAGCGTTCGGTTGTCCGCGATGCGAGGCCAGGACGGAGCCAAGCTGTCCGGTGCACACATGAGGTGCGTGTTCGGTGCCATCCGGATCTCGGAGCGGACGGCCTCGACGTCGACGCCGGCGTCGCACAACAACAAGTACGTGTTGTCGGAGTCCAGCTCGAGCACGGCCTGCAGCTGCTCCTGGGCGAACCGGGGGATGCCCCGAACCAGGCCGTGGCGCGGGATCGCCAGGAAGTGGAAGTCCAAACCGATGCGCAAATCTGAAGGTCTCGCGTGGGATTGAGAGCGCTGACGGCGCATGGTACTCCCCGAGCTGCCGAGCAGGCCCCCCAGCGGCTCTCGCCTTGGCCGGCCTCACGCCGGGCCCGCGGTAGGATGCGGCCGTACGTCTCGAACCACCTTCGAAGGAAACGCCCACTCCGGTGCGCATCGGTCTCGACTTCCGTTTTCTCTCCGTCGGACGGCAGAACGTGGTCCGCGGCATCCCGCGGTTCACACAGGAGCAGGTGCAGTCGGTACTCGCCCTTGACCACGACAGCACGTATCTGCTGCTCTGCGACCCGGGCGACGATCTCCGCGCAATCCGCCCCGAGATCCGGAAGGCGGCCAACGTCCGCATCGTATGTGCGCCCGACAGCGCACCTCCGGCGTTCAGCAGGAGCGACGACACGCGCACGCTGCTGGCGCGGTATGCCGCCTATCAACGCTGGATCGAAACGCTGCGACTCGATCTCTACCACGCCACCTGCCATTTTTGGATCAGCCGCCTCCTGCTGCCGGGCTTCGATGCATGCCCGTATGTCGCCACCGCGTACGACCTCATGCCGCTGCTGTACCCGGTGCCTGTGCAGGGCGAGCCCGAGGAGGCGTATCAGCGCGGGCTCCGGTTCTTGCAGCAGGCGACGCGCGTCGCCGCGATATCGCAGGCGACGGCCGACGGGGTGGTGCAGCACGTCGGCATCCCGGCGGAGCGCATCGACGTCACGCGGCCCGCGATCTCCCCGTGCTTCCGGCCCATTCCGCGTGAGGTCACGCGTGCGATCCTGGCATCGCTCGAACATCCTGCGCGGCGGGGGGCGCGGCGATGCGTGCGCGTCCCGCCCGAGTACGTGCTGGCCGTGACGGACCTGCACTACACAAAGAACATCTCGACGCTGCTCGCGGCGTACGCGCAACTTCCAGCGGTGACTCGCTCCCACTTTCCACTGGTCGTCGCAGGACACCTCGCACGGCACGACGTCGCCGTCCTGGAGCGCTACGCCCGCTCACTCGGCATCGAGAGCGATCTGGTCCTCACCGGCCGGGTGTCGGACCACGAGCTGATGGCGCTGTACAACGGGGCGACAATCCTTGTGCATCCCTCGCACCACGAAGGGTTCGGTCTCACGGTGGCCGAGGCGATGCGCTGCGGGACACCGGTGATCACCACAACACGCGCGTCGCTGCCCGAGGTAACGGGTGACGCTGCGGTGCTCGTCGACTCCGAGGACGCAGCTGCCTTCACCGAGGCAATCGACATACTGCTCCGCGACAGAGACCTGCGCAACGACCTCGCACGTCGTGGACGTGTTCAGGCCGCGCGTTTCAGCACCACGTGTTTGGGCGAGTCGACACTCGCCTGTTACCGGAACGCCCTCTCGACGCTTGAGCGCGCGGCCTCGAACATCACGCGGGTGGCGTTCTGGTCACCAATCACGCCGCAGGCGAGTGACGCTGCGGAGTACACCACCGACCTGCTCACCGGCCTTGCGGGCGAGCCCGGGCTGCAGCTCGACGTCTTCGTCGACGACGGCGTCATGCCGCCGCTCGACCTGCTGCGGGTGGCCCGAGTTCACCACTGGTCGGATTTCGACCGCAGTGCTCGGCAGTCGGTCTACGACGCAACCGTCTACCAGCATGGCGCGTCACCGCTCCATCACTACATGGAGCGGGCGATGCGCATGCATCCCGGGATCGTCGTTCTTCATGATCTGCCGCGCGACGACCTGGTGCCGGTCGTCGACGGGGCGACGTGCTGCGTTGCGCTCACGCCTGAGGCCGCGTCCGAGGTCCATCGCCACTATGCGAAGGCCGCTGCGCGAGTGATACCGGTGGGCGTTCGCGACCCTCGCGAGGATGGCCCCGGCTTCGACCGCGTCATGGCGCGTGCGTATCTCGGGCTCGACCACGACGCCTTCGTGGTGGTGGCGATCGGTCCCGTGGCCGCCGCGACGCGCCTCGACTCGGTCGTGGACGCGGTCGCGAATCTGCGGCATTCAGGCGTCGACGCCCTGCTGGTGATCGCGGGCTGGACTGAGGATGATGCATATGCATCCGCGCTGCGGTCGCGTGCGGCGACGTTGAACCTCGGCGCGGCGTTCCGCTTGACGGAACCCGTTCCGTCTCGGGAGTTCGACGCCTGCCTGGCCGCATCCGATGCGGTGGTCGCGCTCGGGGATGGCGGCCCGCTGCGGACAGCCGGCGCGGTGCTGCGCGCGTTTGCAGCCGGACGCTGCGTCGTCGTGAGCGACGGCGCGGGGGCGGCGGCAACACCCGAGACCGTCTGCATCCGGGTGGCGGCGCCGCCGAACGAGCGCGCCGACCTGAGCGCTGCACTGTCGAGACTGGCGGAGGCTCCGGAGGAGCGCCAGGCCCTCGAGCGCAGGGCGCGCGCTCACTACGAGGCGACAGGCCGGCTGGATGAGATGGTCGAGGGGTATGTGGCGCTCATCCGGGAACAGGCGGGCGGCGGCCGGCCGCGGGCCGCGGCCACGGCGAGCAACACCCATGCGGCGCTGGATGCCCGGCCGGCCCCCCGCCCGGGGCGGCTGCCATACAGCAAGGCGTGCGAACTGGACGATTTCGCACACCCCGATCTGCGCGAGGTCCTGCGCGCGGTGCGGCCCCACAAGCGGGCCGCCTTCGGCGGCTATCCGCGCGGGCACGAGCACCGCGAGGACTGGGAGGCGGCGATGGCGGTGCGCACCCTCGCCGACCACGGCGCGCTGCGCGCCGATGCGCGCATCCTCGGAGTGGCGCCGGGCACCCCGGACGTGCTGCTCCACCTGACCTGGCACGCCGGCGAGGTCGTGGCCGTCGACACCCGCGAGCTGCCTGCGGCGCAGCGGTTCGCCGGCTCGTTCGAAGGCCGGCGCACGGCGCCACTGGAGGCGCCCTTCGCGTTCCGTGCGGACCGGCTCACCGTCCGCAGGTTGGACCCCGGCTGTCTCGACTACCCGGACGAGTACTTCGACGGCATCGCAGGCCGGATCGATTGCCATCCGCCGGCCGCCGTGTTGGCCGAGATGCAGAGGGTGCTGAAACCGGGTGGCGTCCTCTCGCTCTCCATGGACCTGCAGCTCGGTCCAGACCCATGGAGCGAGGCGAGCCGGCCCGATGCGCAGTCGCTCTCGGCATCCGAGGTCGAGCAGCTCATCGCCGGGGCACGCACGCTGGAAGCCATCGACGCACCGCGCCTCTCCGTGTCTCATTGGACGCTCTCCACCGTGCGCGACGTCGCCACGGCGACTGCGGCATGGCGTGCACGACGGGCGGCTCAGCCCGAGGGCAGCCAGGCGCCGGGCTGGGCGCTGTGGGACATGCCTCACATCGTCCTGGCGCAGGGAGGCTGCCGCTACACGTCCGTGCACCTCGCGCTGCGGCGATCCGCGTTTGAGGGGCTGCCAGAGCACCCTTGACTCTCCAGTCGCTGGAGACCGCATGCTCGCGGGTGTGGACCTGGGCATCGGCGAGCTCGCCGCCCTCACCGGGGTCCCGGTGAAGACGATCCGGTACTACTCGGACCTGGGCCTCGTTCCCGAGGCGCGCCGGACCGAGGCGGGATACCGGCGCTACGACGACGCGTCGCTGGCGCGGCTGGAGCTGGTCCGTGCGCTGCGAGAGCTCGGACTCGACATCGAGACGACGCGCGGCGTGGCGGCGCGCCAGGCGACGCTCGCTGCGGTGGCCGCCGCGCACGCCGACGCCATCGACGTCCACATCCGCCGGCTGACGTTGCGGCGGCGAGCGCTTCGCGCCATCGCGCGCGGCGCGTCCCGTCCCGAGGAGGTACAGCGCATGAGTGCGTTTGCGCGCGCGTCCGCCGATGAGGTGAACCGCATCATGGAGGACTTCCTGAACGCGATCTTCTCCGACCAGGAGGACAACCCGTTCGCCGCCAGAATGCGGGCGGCGCTGCCGGTGCTGCCCGACGATCCCAGCGACGCGCAGCTCGACGCCTGGCTCGAGCTCGCCGCACTGGTTGATGACCGCCGGTTTCGGGAGCGCGTCCGTCAGATGGTGGTGGAGGGCGAGCGGATTCGCGCCACCACGGGCCTCAGCGCCGACGACACCGCGACGCAGGCCGCAGGCCAGGCGGTCGTCGACCGGGCGGGCGCGGCCCTGGCGGCCGGCGTCGACCCCGCTTCCGCGGAGGCGGCCGGCGTCGTCGCCGAGCTCGTGGCGCTCTTCGCCCGGGGCGCCGGTCGAGCGGATGACGCCGGCTACCGCGCGGAGCTCGCCGGCCGGCTGGAGCGCTTCGGCGACAGCCGGGTCGAGCGCTACTGGCAGCTGATCGGGGTGATCAACGGCTGGGCGCCGCAACCCGCACGCGTGCCTGCGTACGAGTGGTTCATGACCGCGCTGCGGGCAAACCGCTGAGCGACGCTCAGACGGCCTGGAACGTCACCAGGTTGGCCAGCGCGACGGCGACCGCGATGGCGCCGACGAAGAGCACCCCCACGAGCGCACCCTGTTCCCACACCGCGAGGTCACGCCCACCGATCCGCTGCAGCGGCGGAATGACGAGCCCCATCAGCGCACCGGCGATCACCCCGCCGAGGTGGACCCAGTTGTTGACGCCCCCGGCCAAAAAGCCCAACGCGACATTGATCGCGATCACGATGATCGCGTAGGTGCGCATCTGGGCGGCGACGCCGGCCGGGACGTTGCGCCCCTGCACCCGTCCCATTACCAGCAGGAGCCCGACCAGCCCGGCGAGGCCGCCCGATGCCCCCAGCGTCACGTTGGCGGGGGAGATGTTCGGGAGCACAGCCGAGACGCCGATCCAGAACAGCCCCCCGGCTGCGGCGGTGAGCACGAAGGTGCCCAGCAGCACGAGCCGCCCGTAGAGCTGCTCCACGAAGCGGCCGATCCAGAACATCGCCAGGCAGTTGAAGAGGATGTGCAGGAACGACGTGTTGTCGTGGATGAATGAATAGGAGACGAAGCGCCACCAGTCCTCGGTACCGTGAAAGTTGCCGAGCGCGCCGAACGCGAAGACCTCGACGATCGCCGACTGGAAGTGGTTGCGCAGCGCCAGCTCCAGGAGGTAGACGGCGACGAACGCACCGATGAGGCTGTAGGTCACCACCGGCTGCGTGATGGTTGCCCGCCGCACCGGAGCGACGTAGCCGCCGGCGACCGTCTGCCGCTCCGCCAGGTCGACGGCGGCGAGTGTCGGCACCGGCCTGCCCTCGGACACCGTCTTCGCGGCCGCCCGCAGCTCGCCGAGCGACGGCAGCCCGGAGGGGATCGGCAGCAGCGCGCCGGCGGTTCCCGACGACGCGTCCATCCAGGCGGCGCCGGCATGCACGGGGTCGCCCGCCTCGGCCTGGGCCTGGATGCTGCCCCCGAGCTGCCGGCTGGCGACCAGCAGGATGTCGCAGGTGGCGGCGCCCTGGTTCTTCAGCCGCTCGCTCCCCCAACGCCGAGCAGCCTCGAGGCGCGTCGGGAGGTCCTGCCCCGCGGCGGCGCCGTCGAGCGGCGGCTCGTAGATGGCCACGAGCGCTGCGCGTGAGCCCGTCCAGACCGCGGCGGAGAGCTCGTAGTCAGCCCCCAGCGCCACGATCCGGCTGTCGCGCTTGTCCACCAGGCGCATGTGGTGACGCGTGACCAGCGTCTGGGCAAGCGCCAGCGCCAGCGGGCTGGGGCCGTCCGCAGGCGGAGTGTCCGGAGGAGGGGGTGCGTCGGCCGGGGGAGCCGCGACCGGCGGGACCGGGTCGTACACGGGACCGAGTCTACCCAGGCCCTGGAGGCGCGGAGATCAATGGACGATCACGGGGCGGTCAATGATTGTTGTTCTGCGGCTGCGGCTGCGGTTGCTTGCTCGGCGCCGGCGGTGACTGCAGATAGGACGGCGCCGACGTGCCCACGTATGTGCAGGGGTTGTTGGGATCGGGCTGCGGCTGCCAGTAGATGCAGCTGCCCGGGCTGGAGGCGTTGCTCGCGCCCGCCTTCTGACCGGTGGGGAGGAAGAAGTCGGCGTTGTCGGTGGGCCCGGTCGCCACCACGTCGGCCGGCCGGGTGTACCAATCGGCCGGCGCATTCTGGAGCGCGGCCGCCATGAAGTCGTGCCAGATCGGCGCCGCGCCGGTGATACCGGAGGCGATGCCGTTCAGGCTGCCGCACGGGCCGCCGTCGGCGAGGACGTAGGAGTTACCCGGGCATGACGGGGTGGGGTTGCCCACCCACACGGCGGTGAGCAGGTCCGGCGTCCAACCCACTGTGAGGTTGTCGATGAAGTACTCGCCGGTGCCGGTCTTGGCGCTGACCCGCCGTCCGGGAAGGGTGAGCAGCCCGTTGGCCCCGAACTCCTGCGCGCGGTTCGCGTCGTTGCTCGTGATCTCGTCCATGATGTAGGCAACATTGTCCGGAACAACCCGGATCCCGGTCTTGCTGGGGTCGTTGGTGTAGATCGTCTGCCCCGTCGCCGGGTCGGTGATCTTGCTCACCGGTGTCGCGGGGTGGTGCATGCCGAGGTCGGCGATCGTCGACGCGCCGTCGGCGAGGTCGAGCACCGAGATGCCGCAGGTGAGGCCTCCGAGCGTGGCCGCGTAGTCATACGGGCCCGGCAGGTTGCTGACGGTCTGCCCGCTGCCGTTCTGGCACGTGCTCTTGATGCTGTTGACGCCGGCTGCGACCTCGACGTTGTCGATGTAGGGGATGCCGGTCCCCGCCTCCACCTTGACCGCGGGCATGTTGAAGGAGTTGCCCAGACACTGCTTCAGCTGGCACGTGCCGTGCCACTTGCGGTCGTAGTCCTGGGGCGAGTACGACTTGCCGCCGGGCACGTTGAACGTGAAGGGCGCGTCCAGGACGGGCGTCGTCATCGTGTACTTGCCCGAGGCGATGGCCGCCGTGTACGTGAACAGCTTGATCGACGAACCGGGGCTGACGCCCGAGGTGGCCATGTTGATCTGCCCGATGTGGGGATCGCCGTAGTCGTAGGCGCCGACCATCGCCACCACGGAACCCGATTTGGGATCCATCGTCACCATCGACGCGTCGTGCATGTTGAACTGGTCGCCGTTGGCGACGATCTGGTCGTGCACGGTCTTCTGCGCCAGCGCCTGCTTCGCCGGGTCGAGGGTGGTGTAGATGCGCCAGCCGCCCGGGTCGATGAAGGAGTCGCCGTACGTCTGCTGCATCCAGCTCGCCAGATAGTCGAGGAACGCGTGGTTGTCGTCGCTCGCGGAGTGCGCCGGGTCGGACGCGCTCGCCGGGTAATAGGTCAGCGGTTCCGCGAAGGCCTTGTCCGCCTGCGCCTGGCTGATGTCGCCGTTGTTGACCATCGCGTTGAGCACGTCGAGCTGGCGGTCGCGGGCCACCCCGGGGTTGGTCACCGGGTTGTAGTACGACGGTGACTGGGGGAGTCCGGCGAGCATGGCCGACTGGGCCAGGTCGAGCTTGCTGGCATCGACGTGGAAATAGAGCTGCGCGGCGGTCTGGATCCCGGTGGCCTGGTTGCCGTAGAACACGCGGTTCAGGTACATCTCGAGCACCTGGTCCTTGGTGAAGGCGATCGAGATCTCGTTGCCGAGCACGATCTCCTTGATCTTGTAGTCCAGGCCTCGCGGTGAGCTCGCCGCCAGGAGATTGCCGCCCTCGAGGCTCAGCTTCGCCAGCTGCTCGGTGATGGTCGATCCCCCGGAGCTGCTGCTGTGCGTGATCTGGCCCAGACCCGCAGCCACCAGACGCGGCAGGTCCCAGGAACCCTCTTCATAGAAGTGGCGGTCCTCGATGTCGACCGTCGCCAGCTTCACCCACTTGGAGATGGCGGCGAGTGGGGCGTGGTCGTGGCGCGTGTCCCCATGGAAGACGTCGATCAGCTTCCCCGTCCCGTCGTAGACGTAGCTGTCCTGCGGCGGCTCCATCGCCCCTATGGTGGTGGCGTCCGGCAGCTGGGCTTTGTAGACGTTGTAACCGGTGAACGCAATGGCGATCAGCCCCGCGCCGCAGGCGGCGAAAACGGCCAGCACGAAGAGGAGCACCCGGAGCAGGCGGCGCCGCCGGGGCACCGTGCGGCGCCGGTGCATGCCGGCGCGGCGGCGTCGCTCCAGCACGTCCGGGGGCAGGCCATTGCCGTTGGCGGGCGCTCGCACATATCCCGCGGGCAGCGGCCGGTCGTCGCCGAGCCCGGCTCGGCGCCGTCGCGGCGGCGGAGGCGATATCTGGGTCACAGGATCGGTGTCAGGTTACGCGTCACGACGGCCTCAAGCGTCGAACGCTTGGAGCGGGTCACGGTTACACCGGGCGGAAGGCGACCGCGAGGAGAAAGAGCGCGAGGAACAGCGACACGAGGGCCGCGCCCACAAGGAGGCCACGCGTGCCCTCTTCGAGCCAGAACGGGCCGAGGCGGCGGCGGTCCGGGGCGCCCTCGTCCAACGGAATGGCCACCCGGCAACGGTAGCAGCGTGGACGCGTTCGCGGTCCATGTGACCGCGCGCTGGCGATTCCGAGTCGCTTTCGTGGAGACCCGGAGGTGACGACCGACGCGGGAACACGGTCCGATGACGATCCGCCCACCCTCTGCGGCCTGAGGCGGCAGCGCTGGGGACAATCGCCCGCTGATGGCGGCGACTGCGGCCGTGTCCACCACGCCCACACCGATCACGCTGCCGCCGGTGCCGCGCACCGCGGACGAGACAGGCCTGCCCTTCAGCTTTGTCTGCGATCTCGTCCTCAAGGTGCTGTACTTCAACGGCAGCCTGCTGGGTCGCGACATCGCCAACCACGTGTGCCTGCCCTGGCCCTTCGTGGAGACCACGCTGCGCTTTCTCGGCGACGAGGGCTACTGCTCATCGCAGGGCGTGCGCTCGGTGCCGCTGGCCCCCGGCGAGCCGATCAACGCAGGCATGCAGTACCAGATCTCCAGCACCGGGCGGCAGCGAGCCCGCGAGCTCCTCGAGCTCAACCAGTACGCCGGCCCCGCACCGGTGCCGATCAACGACTACACAGCGATGGCGCAGCGCCAGTCCGACGTGGAGACCAGGGTGAACCGCGACTGGCTGCACCAGACGTTCATCAAGCTCGTGCTGCCCGAGATCGTGCTCGACCACCTGGGTCCGGCGCTGAACGCGCGCCAGGCGGTGTTCCTGTACGGGCCGCCCGGCAATGGCAAGACCAGCATCGCCGAGGCCTCCGCCGTGCTCATGGGTCCCCCGGTCTTCGTGCCCCGGGCCCTGTATGTGCACGGTGAGGTCATCCGCTTCTTCGACCCGATCTTCCACGTGCCCATCGAGCGCGAGCTTCCGCCCCATGACCGCCGCTGGCAGCTGACCCAGCGGCCCGCGGTCAAGGTGGGCGGCGAGCTGACCCCGCGCATGCTGGAGCTCGGCTTCGACCCCGTCCTCGGCTTCTACGAGGCGCCGCTGCAGCTCAAGGCGAACGGCGGCCTCTTCCTCATCGACGACTTCGGGCGGCAGCAGCACATGTCACCGCGCGACCTGCTGAACCGCCTGATCGTGCCGCTGGAGAAGCACGTCGACTACCTCAACATCGCGCGCGCCGGCACGAGCATCCCGGTCCCCTTCACATGCCTGGTCATGCTCTCCACCAACCTCAAGCCGCAGAACCTGATGGACGAGGCCTTCCTCCGCCGGGTGCGGTTCAAGGTGCACGTACCCGATCCGACGGCCGAGGAGTACCGGGAGATCTGGCGCCGCGTGTGCGCGGAGAACGATGTTCGCTACGACGAGCGCATCGTCGACCGCCTGCTGCAGCGTGCGTACTACGAGAAGGGTCGCCACCTCCACGGCTCGCACCCGCGAGATCTGCTCAGCCAGGTGATCCACGCGGCCCGCTATTACGGACGGCCCACCGAGCTGACCGAGGATCTGCTCGACGCCGCCTGCGACACGTACTTCGTCGAGGCGGAGGAGGACGAGGAGGAGGGATGACCCGGCCGTAGCGGAAGGCGCCTCCGCTATTGTCAGGACCGTGGTCGCGGTCGACGTTGCCGGCCTGGTTGTCCGCTACGGAGACTTCGTCGCCGTCGACGGCGTGAGCTTCGCGGTGCGGCCCGGCGAGGTGTTCGGCCTTCTCGGCCCGAACGGTGCCGGCAAGACGACCATCATCCGCGTGCTGACCGGCCTGCTCTCGCCGGCCGCGGGGGTCGCGACCGTGTTCGGCAGCGACGTCACCCGGGAGACGATGCGCGTGCGGCAGCTCACGGGCTACGTGCCGCAGCAGCTGTCGGTGGACGCGGCGCTCACGGGATGGGAGAACGTGTGGCTGTTCGCCCGGCTCTTCGACGTGCCGCGGCGCGAGCGTCCCGAGCGGATCCACGAAGCCCTCTGCGTCGTGGGCCTGGGCGAGGTGGCACGGCGGCTCGCGGGCACGTACTCGGGTGGCATGATCCGCCGCCTCGAGCTGGCCCAGGCGCTGGTCAACCGCCCGCGCCTGCTCATCCTCGACGAGCCGACGATCGGTCTCGACCCGCTGGCCCGCGCCTCCGTCTGGGAGCGCGTCGAAGCGCTCCGCCGCCAGCTGGGCACCACCGTGCTGCTCACCACGCACTACATGGAGGAGGCGGACGAGCTCTGCCACCGGCTGGCGGTGATGCATCGCGGCACGATTCGGGCCGAGGGGACACCCGGCGACCTCAAGGCGGAGGTCGGCGCGGCCGCGTCGCTCGACGATGTCTTCCGCCATTTCGCCCAGGACGAGGAGGGGCTCGAGGGTGGCCATCAGAGCTTCGGCAGCGTGCGGAGCACGCGCCGCACGGCAGGCCGTGTCGGCTGAGCTCCCGCTGCCAGTCATCGCGGCAAGCGCAGACTCTGCGAGCGCGTCGGATCTCCCGCTGCCACCGCCCCGCGGGGCGCCGCGCATTCTCGTCAGCCGCGCGCTCACGTTCTCGCTGCTGGAGCTGCGCCGCATCCGTCACGACCGCAGCGAGATCTACATGCGCGCGATTCAGCCCGCGCTGTGGCTGCTCGTGTTCGGCGAGACGTTCACCCGTCTGCGCGCGATCCCCACCGGATCGCTCCCGTACATCGACTACCTGGCGCCGGGAATCATGGCCCAGTCGGCGCTGTTCATCGCCATCTTCTTCGGCATCCAGATCATCTGGGAGCGCGATGCGGGCATGCTGTCGAAGCTGCTGGCCACGCCGACACCGCGCGCGTCGCTGGTGTTCGGCAAGGCCTTCGCAGCCGGCGTGCGCGGGGCCACCCAGGTGGTGGTCATCCTCATCCTGTCCGCGATTCTGCGCATCGGCATCAACTGGAACCCGCTGCATCTGATCGGTGCTGCGCTGGTTGTGATCGTCGCCGCCGGGTTCTTCGCGTGCCTGTCGATGACGATCGCGGGTCTCGTGCTCTCACGCGAGCGCCTCATGGGGATCGGCCAGGCGATCACGATGCCCCTCTTCTTCGGCTCCAGCGCGCTCTATCCGGTGTCGCTGATGCCCGGCTGGTTGCATGCGTTCAGCGTGGTGAACCCGCTGAGCTACGAGGTCGACGCGCTGCGCGGTCTGCTGCTGAACACACGTTCCGACCTGCTGCTCGACTCCGTGGTGCTCATCGTTGCGTTCGGGGCCGGAATCCTCGCCGCAGCCTCGCTGTTGGGGCGCCTGGCTCGCGGCTAGCGGCACGGCGCGAACCTCACAGTGGCGCTTGTGGATTCTCTGCACGGCGCAGTCACATCGCGCTCACACGTGCGTACATGACGTCCGTGGCGAGGCCATAATGAGGGTGGAGACCCGACCTCATGCAGCCCACGGATGTCAACGACCCCCGGTACTTCCATCGTGTCGTCGATTGTCAGTGGGCCTGCCCGGCGCACACGAACGTGCCCGAGTACATCAGGCTCATCGCCCAGGGCAGGTACACGGACGCCTACCTGGTCAATCGGGAGTCGAATGTCTTTCCCGGCATCCTGGGGCGCACGTGCGACCGTCCCTGCGAGCCGGCGTGCCGGCGGCAGCGCGTCGACGGGACGCCCGTCGCCATCTGCCGCCTGAAGCGCGTCGCCGCCGATCACCGCGACGAGATCACCGGACTCCTGCCCCGCGCGCCCGATGACAGCAACGGGCGGACCGTGGCCTGCGTGGGCGCAGGGCCGGCGTCGCTGACCGTCGCCAACGACCTGCTGCCCGTCGGCTACGAGGTGGTGATCTTCGAGCAGCAGGAGCGCCCCGGTGGCCTCATGCGCACCAACATCCCGTCGTTCCGCCTGCCTGCGAGTGTACTCGACGACGAGATCGGCGACATCATCGCGATGGGTGCACAGGTGCGGTACGGCTCGCGCATCAGCGATGCCGGTCAGCTGCTCGACGGCACGTTCGACGCCGTGTTCATCGGCAGCGGCGCGCCGCGCGGCAAGGATCTCGACATTCCCGGGCGGCGCGACGTCGATGCGGCGCACCCGCGCATCCACATCGGCATCGACTGGTTGGAATCCATCGCGTTCGGTCACACGACATCGATCGGCGAGCGCGTCCTGATCATCGGTGTGGGCAACACCGCAATGGACTGCTGCCGCTCTGCTCGCCGGCTCGGCGGTCGCGACATCCGCGTGATGGCGCGCCGGCCCCGCGGCTTCTTCAAAGCGTCGCAGTGGGAGATCGACGACGCCGAGGAGGAGGGGGTGGAGGTCGTGGTGAACCACGCGCCGCTGCGCTTCATCGTCGACGGCGGCCGCCTGACCGGCATGGAGTTCGAGCGCCTCCAGTGGGACGGGGACGCGCGCACGCCGACATCACTCGGCACCGTGGTGATCCCCTGCGACGACGTCATCCTCGCCATCGGACAGGAGAACGCGTTCCCCTGGATCGGACGTGACCTGGGCATCGAGTTCGGGGAGTGGGACCTTCCCATCGTCGACCCGGTCACCTTCGAGTCCACGCGGCCGGGTGTGTTCTTCGGCGGCGACGCGGCATTCGGTCCCAAGAACATCATCTGGGCGGTCGAGCACGGTCATCAGGCCGCGATCTCGATTCACGCCCACTGCCAGGGCCTTCCGCTCGATGACCGGCCGCCGGTGGGCATGAACCTGTTCAGCCAGAAGATGGGCCTCACCGAGTGGAGCTATCACAACGACTACAACCCGGCGCAGCGTCAGCAGATGCGACACGTCGAGCTGGGCCGCCGCTTCAAGCGTCTCGACGTCGAGGTCGAGGTGGGATTCAGCGCCGAGCAGACCGACCATGAGGTGCAGCGCTGCCTCAACTGCGACGTGCAGACCGTGTTCGACGCGCCGCTCTGCATCGAGTGCGACGCGTGCATCGACGTCTGCCCGGTGAGGTGCCTCACCATCACGGCCAACGGCGACGAGGACGACCTGCGCCGGCGGCTCACCGTCCCGGCGGGCAACGATGAGCAGCAGCTCTTCGTCTCCGCGCCGCTCCCCCAGACCGGGCGGGTTATGGTCAAAGACGAGAACATCTGCGTGCACTGCGGGCTCTGCGCGGAGCGCTGCCCCACCGCGGCCTGGGACATGCAGAAGGCCGAGGTGCTGCTGCCCTACCCGGTGAAGATGCTGCCCATGGCGGCTGTGACGGTGACGCGATGACCGCGGTGGCCGCGCCCGCTGCCACGCGGGTCAACGACTTCGCGATCAAGCTGGCCAACGTCAACGGCACCGGGTCGGCGAGCGCGAACTCGCTGGTGATGGAGGCGATCTTCCGGATGGGGGTGCCCGTGTCGGGTAAGAACCTCTTTCCCTCGAACATCCAGGGGCTGCCCACCTGGTACGAGATCCGGGTCAACCACAGCGGGTTCGTCGGCCGTGTGCAGCGGTACGACCTCGCTGTCGCGATGAACGCGCAGACGATCGAGCGCGACATCGCCGAGGTGACGAGCGCCGGCTTCGTGCTCTACGACTCGACGTTCCCGCTCGACAGCCGCCTGTTCCGCGAGGACGTGACCTACCTGGGCATCCCGCTGGCGCGGCTCTGCAACGAGCACTTCGACCGGGCCCGTGACCGCATCCTGATGAAGAACATCGCCTACGCGGGCGCCCTGGTGGCGCTGCTCGGCATCGAGCCGCAGGTGCTCGACGTTCTCCTCGACGACAAGTTCGCGCGGAAGCTGCAGCTGCGGCAGGCCAACCATCTCGCGCTGCAGCTGGGCATGGACTACGCGCGCGACACGTTCGACTGCCCGCTGCCGATTCAGGTGCGCCGCATGCCGTCTTCTGAGTCGATTCTGATCGACGGCAACACCGCCGCGGCGCTCGGCTGCGTCTACGCCGGCGCGACCGTCGCCGCGTGGTATCCGATCACGCCGTCGACGTCGTTGATGGACGCCTTCACGCGCTTCTGTGAGCGCTTCCGGCGCGACCCCGAGACCGGGCGCAACAACTACCTGATCATCCAGGCCGAGGACGAGCTCGCCGCCCTCGGCATCGTGGTGGGCGCGGCCTGGAACGGGGCGCGCGCGTTCACCGCCACGTCGGGCCCCGGGCTGTCGCTGATGAACGAGATCCTCGGGCTGGCGTACTACGCGGAGATTCCCGCGGTGCTCATCGACGTGCAGCGCACCGGTCCCTCGACGGGCATGCCCACCCGCACGCAGCAGTCCGACATCCTGGAGTGCGCCTATGCATCGCACGGCGACACCAAGCACATCCTGCTGTTCCCGGGAAACCCGTTCGAGTGCTTCGAGTTCGCGGCGCGCTCGTTCGATCTGGCGGAGCGCTTCCAGACGCCGGTGATCATGCTCTCCGACCTCGACGTGGGGATGAACGACTGGGTGGTGCCCAAGCTCACGTGGAACGACGCGTACATCCCGGATCGCGGGATCGTGCTCGACGCCGACATGCTCGAGCGGCTCCAGGCGTTCCATCGCTACTCGAAGCTCGACGCCGAGTTCGTCGCCGCGCGCACGCTTCCCGGCGTGAGCCCCCTGGGCGCGTACTTCGCACGCGGCTCGGGCCACACCGAGGACGGGGTGTACACGGAGTTCCCCGACGAGTACCAGAAGGTGGTCGACCGTCTGGCCCAGAAGCACGCCGCTGCGGCGCGGCACATGCCGGAGCCGGTGATCGAGCGGCGCGAGGGTGCGCGCATCGGGCTCGTGACCGTCGGCGGCTGTGACCTCGCGGTTCGCGAGGCGATCCACAACCTGGACCAGATCGGCGTGCAGGCGGGCTACATGCGCGTCCGCGGTTTTCCGTTCGGCCGCAGCGTGCAGGCGTTTCTCGACGAGCACGAGCGCATCCTCGTCGTCGAGCAGAATCGCGACGCGCAGCTGCGAACGCTGCTGACGCTGGAAACCGCGGTGAACAAGTCGAAGCTGGGCTCGGTTCTCGCGTACGGCGGCTACCCGCTCAGCGCCGAACCGGTGGTCGATGCGGTGCTGCAGCTGGAGGGGTCATAGCCGATGCCGTCGATCACCAAGCCGCTGGTGCCGCTGCTCGACCTGCCACGCAACAGCATCGGTCTCACGCAGCGCGAGTACGAGGGTGCGATGTCGACGCTCTGCGCCGGCTGCGGTCACGATTCCATCACCGCCGCGCTGGTGCAGGCGCTCTGGGAGCTCGACGTGCAGCCGCACATGATCGCCAAGCTTTCGGGTATCGGCTGCTCGTCGAAGACGACGGCATATTTCGCCGGGACCGCACACGGATTCAACTCCGTGCACGGGCGCATGGCGGCCATCGCCACGGGCGCCGCGGCGGCCAACCGCGATCTGCTGTACATCGGCGTATCCGGCGACGGCGATTCCCTCTCCATCGGACTGGGACAGCTGATCCACGCGATGCGGCGCAACGTGCGCCTCATGTACGTCATCGAGAACAACGGCGTGTACGGGCTGACCAAGGGGCAGTTCTCCGCATCGGCCGACCTCGGTGCCGTGCTCAAGCACGGGCAGAAGAACCTGTACGCGCCGATCGATCCTGTGGGGGTCGGTCTCGCCATCGGCGCCACCTTCCTGGCGCGCAGCTTCTCCGGCGACAAGCAGCAGCTGATCCCCATCCTCAAGGCCGCGGCGATGCACCGTGGCTTCGCGCTCGTCGACGTGCTCTCGCCGTGCGTCACGTTCAACGACCACGAAGGCTCCACCAAGAGCTACCGCTACATGCGCCAGCACGAGGTGCAGGCGACCGAGGCCGATTTCATCCCGTTTCGCACCGAGGTCACCGCATCCATCCCGTCCGGCGGCGTGCAGTCGGTGACCATGCACGACGGCAGCGTGCTGCACTTCCGCGCGGCACCGCCGGACTACGACCCCACGGATCGGGTCTCGGTGATGCGCTACCTGCAGGAGCGGCACGAGGCCGGCGAGGTGGTGACCGGCGTCCTCTACGTCGATGAGGAGGCGCCGAGCCTCCACGAGCTGACCAACACCACGGAGACCCCGCTGGTCAAGCTGCCGCACGAGGCGCTGTGCCCAGGCTCCGAGGCCCTCGAGCGCCTGCAGCGCTCCTGGATGTAGGCGCCGGCGCGATCGCGTCAACTCGCCCACTAGGAGCGAGCTGACACTACCTCGCTCATTAGTCGCATAATCCGCCGATGGCCATCGTGGCCCCTCAGGAAGAGGCCTCCTCTGACGATGTGCTGATCTGGAAGTACGCGGCGTCGCGGGCTCACCAGGCAGCAGAGGCGGCACGCGCCAGGGCGCGTGAGGCGGCCGACGACAGCACGCAGCGGCGCGGGCTGCGCGCCCTCGGCCCCGCCCTCGAGCGGGCCGTCCGTGGGGTACGGTTCAGCCGCACCACCGAGAGCCGGCAGCCGGCCCGGGCCGTCATCGAGTCGTGGCCGGATCCCCTTCCCGTCGCTGTGCCCGAGCCGTGGCACGCGCCGTCGCTGACCGAGATCTGGACGGCGCCCGTCGCCGAGACGCCGGTGGAGCTGCCCGCGTACGAGCGCCTCTGGACGCCGGAGGTGCGGGTGGTGACGCTCGATGACGTCGTGGCGGGGAGCGCGAGCGTGCCGCTGCCGGCGGCTCTGCTCCTCTATGACGACGTGCTCGAGTGGCTGCAGCGCCTCCACGCCTCGGGGCTGACCCACGGAGCCGTCGACACCTCGTCGGTGATCATCGAGCCCGAAGGGCGCTGCACGCTCCGCGACTCGGGTTTGCTCGCGCCGCCCGCGCGCAGCCCGGTCGCCGACCTCCAGGCGGCCACCGCGGTGTTCGTCGACACCATTCGCGGCACGGTGTTTGCCGAGAGCCTGCCGCTGCCGGCGCGCTGCCTCGTCGAGCAGACGATGGCGGTGGAGTCCGCGAGCAACCGCCTCACGGCTGCCCGTCTGCGCGCGGATCTGGCGACCGCCGCCGGAGCGTTCCTCCAGGACGACTGGGAGATCGGAGCGCGAGCCTGGCTGTCACACGCGTCGGTGGCGATCTCCGGAGTGGAGCTCACCGGCTTCCCGGTCCCGGTTGCAGTGGCCCTCGCCGATGCGCGCGCTGTGGCGCCGGAACCGTCCGACGACAAGCGACCCCTGCTGTACGGAGGGGTGACCAAGCGCGAGCCTCGGTTCATGATCGGGCTTGGGATCGCGGCCAGCGCATCGATCACCCTGGTGGTCGGTGCTGCGGTGGGGCTCACCGGGTCGCGGACGCCTGCCGCACCGCCGGCGCAGCATCATCAGGCTGGGATCAGCGCGCCGGCGCTGCCGAGCGCCGTGCCCACGGCAGCCGCCGCGACGCCCGCTGCGCTGCTGCCGACGCCGTCTGCGGCACCGCCGTCGGCAGTGCCTGCGCCGCCGCCACCGCCGCCACCGGTCCAGGCACACGCGGCGCCGTCATCGGGGCCCGTCGTGTTCACGCCGGTGGCCGTACCCGCGCCGCCGCCGACACCGATTCCCTCGATCGCGGCCTCGCCGACCCCGGGCTGCCTGCTCGGCATCATCTGCGGCTGACCCTCCGGCCGGCCGCCGCCTCCTAGGCCAGCGCTGCCCGCGCGCTCGCCAGGTCGTCCGTGGCGATGACCATGCGCACGCCGCCCGCGGCGGTGTAGGCGAGGTCGATGTTCACTCCGGCGGCGGCCAGCTGCCGGGCCACCTCGCCGAGCGTCCCGGGACGGTGCTCGAGATCGATGATCAGCACCTCGCGCTCGTCGGCGAGGCCGATGCCCGCCTCGTTGACCGCGGTTCGAAAGCGCGCCGCCGCGGCGTTATCGACCAGGACGTGCACGAACCCCTTGCCGTCGCCGGTGAAGGCGGCCATGCCCAGGATGTTCACCCCGGCCGAGCCGGCGGTCTCACCGAGCCGCGCCAGCTCGCCCGGATGATCTTCGAAGACCAGGGTGAAGTTGCGTGGCACGGCCGGATGTTGGCAGAGGCGATGCGGCGGCGCAATGGGCTCAGCCGGCGCTGATCGCCGCAGGGTTTTCCCTCTCTCCACGGCGCCGGTGCGGTGTGAGAATCCGTGCATGCCGGAGGAGAGGGCGAACGCCGCGGCGTCGCGAGCCACCGCGGCGCCGGTGGTGGGGCTTGCCGTCGCCGGTCTGGTGATCGCCGGGCTGGCCACCTCAGCCCGGCTCAACGCCACGGCGAGCCTGCGCCCGGCGGACGCTGCCACCGCGCTGCATGCGGCCACCGGGGTGGCCTTTCTGATCACGGGCGCGATCGCGGCGGCACGCCGGCGGCGCAACCGCGTCGGCCTGCTGATGGTGGGCGTGGGGCTCTCGTGGTTCGTCATCGACCTGCAGGTCGTGCCGTGGTCGGTCGCGTACACGCTGGGCAACGTGTTCGGCATTGTCACCTGGGGCGTGCTGGCGCAGCTCGCGCTGGGATTTCCCGGTGGTCGGCTGGAGGACGCGCTGGATCGCGGTGTCGTCGTCGCGGTGTACGCCTGGATGGTGCTCGGCAACGTCCTCACGGAGATGTTCTTTGCCGCGCCGGCGGCGGCGGGCGCGCCGCATCAGCTGCTCGTCGTGCACACAGATGCGGCGCAGCACGCGGTGGCGAGCAAGCTGCAGCTGGGCGTCAACATCCTGCTCGGCGTCGTGGCCCTGGCAGTCTTGATCGGCCACTGGCGCGGCCAGAGCAGGCTGCGCCGCCGCGCGCTCTCGCCGGTGATGTGGGCCAGCGCGCCGATATTCGGCGCCGTCCTCGCCATCGACGCCGTCGGCCTGGTCGCGTTTCCCGGCTGGCTTTCCTCGGCACTGCCGGAGATCACACCGCTGGCGGTGCTCACGCTGCCCATCGCGTTTCTGGTCGGACTGGTGCGCTCGAACCTCGCGCGCCTCGCCGTCGGCCACCTCGTCGTCGAGATCGGGCGGGCATCCACCCCCGACGAGGTGCGCACGTCACTGTCCCGGGCGGTGGGCGACCCCACGCTGACCCTGGCCTATCGCGTTCCGGACGCGGACCGCTGGGTGGACCCTGCGGGTCGACCGGTGACGCTGCCGGCACGCGACTCCGGGCGCTCGTGCACGCTGCTGGAGCGCGACGGTGAGGTGGTCGCCGCGCTGGTGCACGACCGCATCCTCGAGGACCACCCCGCCCTCGTCGCATCGGTGGCGGCGACGGCCTCGCTGGCGCTGGAGCGCGAGCGGCTGCAGGCCGAGGTGCGCGCGCAGCTGCTCGAGGTGCGCGCATCACGCGCGCGCATCGTGCAGGCGGCGGATGACGAGCGGCGCCGCCTGCAGCGTGACCTGCACGACGGCGCGCAGCAGCGGCTGGTGGCGCTGGCCATGCGCCTCAGCCAGGTCCGCGACATCGTCGACGGAGCGTTACCGGAGGCGGCCGCGGCGCTCGCCGACGCCAGCGAACAGCTGCGCAGCGCGCTGCGCGACCTGCGCGAGCTGTCGTCCGGCATCCACCCCCGAC
>DASUWI010000019.1:0-3504 GCA_036378495.1 Candidatus Dormiibacterota bacterium | reverse complement strand
CTGCGCAGGGGCCGGGGGCACCCGCTGGGCGCGCGACGGGGTGAAGAGATGCAGGTGCAGGTTGCTGATGAGCACGACGGCGATCGCCACCATGCCCCCGCCGAGCAGGTACTTGAGCGCGAACCGCAGCGCGACGGGCACCCCGATGTCGTCGTCAGCCGCGCTGTAGGGCCGCTCGGCCGCTGCGAGCCGCTCGGCGCGGTCCCTGCGCAGGGTGATAACGAGCAGCACGCCGAGCACGACCTCGAGCGCGATCCCGATCGCCACGCCCTCGGCGCGCAGCGGCCCGTCCCACCGCGGCGCCGGCACGACGCCGCGCAGGCCGACGATGGCGAGCACGACGAGCAGCGCCAGCGGAAGCAGGCGGGCCAGCTGCTGCCTGGCGATCATGAAATCGGGCTCCCGTAACGCATTCCGTCTTATCTGCGCAAAACCCTACCGGTCACCAGCCCGCAGACGTCATGTGCGGAGCGCCGAGAGAACGACCGCTGGTTTGTACAGCCAGCGCTACCGTCCTCTGGCCGTGAGCTCCGGTGACATAGGGCGCGAACGTCACCACAGAATCGAGGCAAAAAGGACATAAAGCGGGACGATTGCGCCCTATGTACGATCGGCGCTGCCGGCGACCTCGTCAATCTCGGCCAGCAGCGCCTTCTTCGACGCGTCGTCCAGGAACGACGCGCGCACCCCGTTCGCCGCCAGCCCAGCGAGATCGGCGGCGCTCAGCCCGAGCTCGCGGCCGGCCACCAGGTACTCGTTGCTCAGCGTCGTGCCGAACATCGGCGGGTCGTCGCTGTTCAGCGTCACGAACAGCCCGGCGTCGAGCATCGACGGCAGCGGATGCGCGGCCAGCGACGGCACGCACCGGGTGCACACGTTCGAGGTCGGCGACACGTCGACAGGCAGCTGCCGCTCCGCGAGGTACGCGACCAGCCGCGGGTCGTCCATCGACCGGATCCCGTGCCCGATGCGCTCGGCGTGCAGGAAGTCGATCGCCTCCCACACCGTCTCCGCGCCGGTGGTCTCGCCCGCGTGCGGCACGCAGTGCAGCCCTGCCGCCGCGGCGGCGGCGAACACGTCCCTGATCACGTCCCGGTACGGGGCACGCCCCGCCTCGATCCCGCCGATCCCGAACCCGGTCAGCGCCTGCGGCGGATGCTCGAGCGCGTGCGTGAGCGCGGGTACCGCGTCCTCGCCCGCGGTGTGCCCGGGAAAGTCGACGATGTACCCGATCCGGACGCCGTAGTCCGCCAGCGCGGCCCGCGCGCCCGCATCGAGCGCCTCGGTTATCACCGCGTCCGGCATTCCGGCGTGCTGGAACGGGTACGGCGCGACCTGCAGCTCGACGTACCTGACGCATTGCGCGGCGAGCTCGCGGGCGATGCCAATTACCAGGTCGGCGATGTCCTCCGGCTCAGTGAGCAGCCCGCTGACGGCCTGGTAGACGTCGATGAAGTGCGCGAAGTCGTGGAACTCGTAGAACTGGCGCAGTTCCTCGGCGGTGCGCGGCACCCGGGCGCCCCCGTGGTCCGGGTGCCGCCGCGCCAGCTCCAGCACTGTCTCGACCGGTGCCGAACCAACCAAATGAACGTGAAGTTCGACCTTCGGAAGCTCCGCGACAAACGCGTCAATGGACCCCATGCGGTCGACGCTAACAGCTTCCATGCTCCTTGCCATAGTTCTTAACATCAGAATGTCAGGTTTGAAGCAAAGGTGGAGACGGCTTCTCGGCGGCACCCTCTACCTCTTGGATTTGTCCCTGATTTTTGTCGTCAGGGCAGCAGAAAACAGGAACAAATCGCCAGGTCGCTACTCCGCCTTGGTCTTGGCAGCCTTGAGGGCCGCCTTGTACGAGCGCACCTGGCCCAGCGACTCGGCGTCGTAGATGTCCGCCACCGACAGGTGCGACCCCTCCGCGCCGAACTGCCCGGCCGCTTCTCGCCAGCCCGGCGGCTGGACGCCGAGCTGCTTGCCGAGCAGCGCGACGAAGATCTTCGCCTTCTGCGCGCCGAACCCGGGCAGCGCCTCGATCCGTTTCAGCAACTCGGCGCCCGAGGAGGCGGTCGTCCAGATCGCGGTGGGCTCGCCGCCGTAGTCCGTCACGATCAGCTTCGCCAGCTCCTGGGTTCGCGCGGCCATCGCCTTGGGGAACCTGTGCAGCGCCGGGCGCTCGCCGAACACCGCCGCGAGCTGCTCCGGGTTGAAGTCCGCCAGCTCCTCCGCGGTCGGCTCGTGGCCGAGCCTCCGGACCAAGTCGCGCGGGGCGCTAAATGCACGTTCCAACGGGACCTGCTGATCGAGTAGCATCGCGATTAGAAGCGCTAGTGGGCTGCGCGTCAGGAGTTCGTTAGCCTCGGCATCGACGGGCATGGAGATCTGCATTGACGGTTCGCTCCGGAGATAAGCTGAAGGTGGCTGGGTCACAGCCCGGATGGATGGAGTCATCATGACACCGCACACGAAGTGGTCGATCGTTGGGATCGTCCTTGGGCTGATCCTGCTGATCTGGCTTCCGTGGTGGGTGACGGCAGGCATCGTGGTACTGGCAATCGGGATTCCGGCGGCCGCATACATGTCGCTCGACCCCTCGCAGCGGCGCCGGTACCGCGAGATCCGCCGCCGCCGCGCCCTGGGCCGCTGACCACCGGTCAGCGTCCTTCAGCGACTCGGGTGATGTAGGTAATCCCGACGAACGCGCGGTAGACGGCGAGCGGGTCGTCCCCTTCGACCCGCACCGTTCGGGTGCCGGTCCGCTCGACGCCCTTCACCCAGCTCGCCACGCCGGCCATGTCGGCGGTCTGCATGTGCACGTCGAGCCGCGCGGGCAGCGCGATGTCCGGCAGCGGCACCTCGCGCGCCCGCCGCGTCGCCGCCGTCGCCGCGCCCGCGATCTTGTCGCGGGCGTCGAGCGGGTGCAGCTGGGCGGCGGCGAACCGGGTGATCGACTCCTTCACCACGACTCGCTCCGCGTCCTTGAAGAACGGCCCGCCCTCGGTGACCGTCTGCTGGTCGCCGGTGATCAGCACGACCGGCGCCGCGCAGGCCAGCGCGACCAGCCCGTTGATCCCGCTCTCCCCGCATTCGCCGCCGTTCAGCTCGACCCGCGACACGACCGACGGGTTGTACGTGTGCGACAGCACCGAGCTGTCCCCGGAGATCGACCCGTGGTAGCCCACGAAGAACACCGCGTCCACCGACGCGTCCATGCCCTCCATCATGTAGAGCGGCTTGTGCCGCCCGGCGACGTACAGCGCCCGGCCGTGCAGCTCCGCCGGGTTGAGGTTGTTCATCGTCCCGTGCGAGTCGTTGCACACGATCTCGGTGGCGCCGCCCGCCAGCGCCCCGTCGATCGCCGCGTTGACCTCGCCGAGCAGCAGCGCGCGGCCCTCCTCGTACGGCTGGCCGGGCGGCCGGCACTGGGACCAGTCGACGATCCCGGCGACGCCTTCCATGTCAAAGGAAATAAAGACCTTCACCGCTCGATTATCCCGAAGGTCATCACGA
>DASUWI010000018.1:0-36309 GCA_036378495.1 Candidatus Dormiibacterota bacterium | reverse complement strand
GGCGGCGGATTCGACGCCGTTGTGCAGCCCCCGGCAGGTGTCGACCCGTCGCAGCTTCCCGCGGAGCTTGCCGCGTACTGGCAGCACTGGAAAGATGACGGGTCGCCGCCGCCTGCGACGACATTCCAGGACGGCACATGGACGACAGAGCAGGGCCAATCGCTGTACGCGGCCAAGCAGGAGTACGCAGCACACGCGCAGGTGGAGCGGACCACGTACAGCGCTGACCCGCAGACAGACGGGCTGTGGCGCTTCGCCATCATCGAGACCACCGACGGCCTGGTCATGCCCGGGTGGTCATTGACATGCGGCACAGTCCACTATTCCGCGGTGGTCACACCCGCGACCAGCGGCGGCGCTCTCATTCAATCGGCACTGCAAACGGAGTGGGGAACGCTGTTGCCGCCGGGCTCCTACTCGCAGATCACCAACATCGGACTGCACCAGTCGTGTTTCCTCCTGCAGCCGGGGTATCCCGACGTCGGTGTGGTGGGCGGCAACGGCGGGGTCGTCAAGGTGGTCGGCACCACCGTCACGCCCGCGCAGTGAGCAGTTCCCGTCTCACCTGAGGTGAACCGGGCGCTACTCGTCAGGGAAGAGAGGGCGGCGCCGCGGCGACACCCGCCGCTGCGAGACCGGCCGGCGACTCGGCTCCTGCACGCTCGACGGCCTCGCTGACCAGGCGCATCAGCTGCGGCGGCGGCAGCACGGCGAGCTCCACACGCCGGCCGCTGCGCAGCCAGTCCTCCTCGTGCTCGGTGAGCGCGAACATGAGGTCGCGCGGCAGCCGTGCGGGGGCGCCCTCGAGCACCTGCACGTCGTGGCCATCGACCGACGCGGGACGCAGCCCGGCGTCCACCACCGCGACGCCCGAGTCGGCGATCTCGAGCGGCAGCGCGCAGCCGCGCGGCGAAGCGTCGTGCAGCGCGATCACCGACGGCGTGCCGGGAGGGATCGCGTCGGCGGTGACCACCTCCACGGCGGGCAACCCGGCGTTGTGGACGTTGGCCGCGACGGCGGCGGCGTTGTCGGCGGTGTCACACACCACTACGCGCGCGGGTGTCTCGGCGGCGGGCGCGTCGCTTGGTGCCGTGACAAGGCCGGTCGGTGCGTCGTCGCCGGCGAGGAGGGTCTCGAACTCGGCAAACGACACGGCGAGCACACGCCCGGCGGCGGGCCGGTGCGTCCAGCGAGTCATCAAACCCAGCGCGATGGCGACGGCGGCGAACACGCCGACGACCGCCGCCGCGGGCCGGATGGGCAGCAGGATCAGCGCCACCAGCCCGAGCAGCGCACCCAGCGCGATCTGCCCGTAGCCCGGCGAACGGCGCGGCGTCTCCGCGGCGGCGCACGTCGCGTAGTACAGCTGGCGTCGCGTGTAGCGCCACCCGTCTGCGGCGAGCGCCGTGCCCGTGCGTGCGATGAGCTCCGACGTGATCGGGCGCGTCACACGGCCGAGTGTTGCATCTGTGGTGGGGCATGCGCTGTCACAGCGCGGCCACGGATCCCGACGGCCCCGATTCGTGGTTCTCGAGCGCCGGCAGTATGCTGCGGCCATGGTCCTGGAGCGCCAGCGGGAGCGCACGGCGCCCGACTTCGCCGCTGCGCTGCTCGAGTGGGAGGAGACGCGGCTCCGTCCGGCGCAGCAGAAGGGTGAACGCAAACAATCGTTCGAGACGGAGAGCGGGCTGCCCGTCAACGCGCTGTACACGCAGGCCGACCTCGCCGGCCACGACCCGCTCACCGCCGAGGGTTTCCCCGGCGAGCCGCCCTTCACCCGCGGCATCCAGCCGACGATGTACCGGGGCCGCATCTGGAGCATCCGGCAGTACGCCGGCTATGGCACAGCGCTGGATGCCAACGCGCGGTTCCGCTATCTGCTCGCCCACGGGCAGCCGGGACTCTCGGTGGCGTTCGATCTGCCCACGCAGATGGGGCTCGACAGCGACGATGCGCGCGCCGCAGGCGAGGTGGGCCAGGTGGGCGTGGCCATCGACTCCGTGCACGACATGGAGGCGCTCTTCGACGAGATCCCGCTGCAGCAGGTGAGCACCTCGATGACGATCAATGCACCGGCAGCGGTGCTGGTGGCCATGTACGTCGTGGCCGCCGAGCGTCAGGGAGTGCCGCCGCCGGATGTGCAGGGCACGGTACAGAACGACGTGCTCAAGGAGTACGTCGCGCGAGGCACGTTCATCTATCCGCCGAAGCCATCACTGCGGCTGGCGGCCGACCTGATCGCGTGGTGCACGCGCAACGCGCCGCGGTTCAACCCGATCTCGCTCTCGGGCTACCACATCCGCGAGGCTGGGAGCACAGCGCCGCAGGAGATGGCGTTCGCCATCGCCAACGCCTGTGCCTACGTGCGGGCGACCATCGACCGAGGCATCGGCGTCGACGAGTTCGCGCCGAAGCTGTCGTGGATCTTCAACACGCACATCGACTTCTTCGAGGAGATCGCCAAGTACCGCGCGCTGCGCCGCATGTGGTCCGCGCTGATGCGGGAACGTTTCGGCGCACGCGACCCGCGGTCGCTGATGCTGCGCACGCACACGCAGACGGGCGGCTCGACGCTCACGGCGCAGCAGCCGGAGAACAACATCGTGCGCGCAGCCGTCGAGGCGCTGGCCGCGGTGCTGGGCGGCGTGCAGTCGCTCGCGCTCTCCTGCTACGACGAGGCGCTGTCCATCCCCACCGAGAAGGCGCAGCGCATCGCGGTGCGCACCCAGCAGATCATCGCCGAGGAGGTCGGGGTCACCAACACGGTGGACCCGATGGCCGGCTCCTACTACGTCGAGTGGCTCACCGACGAGCTGCTGCGCCGCGCCACCGAGCTGCTCGACGACGTGGACTCGCGAGGCGGCGCCGTCGCCTGCATCGAGTCGGGCCACATGCAGCAGCTGATCCAGGACGAGGCCTACCGCGTGGAGCAGCGCGTCGACCGCGGCGAAAAGGTCATTGTTGGCGTAAACAAGTACACCGAGACCGAGGAGCCGGAGGCGCCGCTGCTGTTCCGGCCCGACGAACGCGTGATGCGCGAGCAGCTGACGCGGCTCGAGCAGCATCGCCGCGACCGCGACGTGGCCCGGGCGGAGGCGGCGCTGGGCCGCCTGCGCGACGCCGCATCCGGATCCGCCGACCTCATGCCCGCAATCCTCGACGCGGTGCGTGCCGACGCCACCCTCGGCGAGATCTGCGGCACGCTGCGCGAGGTTTTCGGCGACTACCACCCGCCCGCGCTGGTCTGACGTGCTGCAGCGCCTGCGTCGCGATCCGCGACCGCTCATCCTCATCGCCGTCGCGATCGCGGTGCTCGGCGGCTTCTTCCTCGTCGTGTCGCCGCTGTTCGCCACCTCAGGCACGCCCACGGCCGATCTGGGTGGCGTGATCCCGCCGCAGGCGAACGCCGGCAAGTCCTTCGAGGTGGACGTCGGCTACGACAACACCGGCGACTCCGTCATCAACCCCACCTGCCTCCTCATCGACGTCACCGGCCCGCTCAGCCCGAGCAGCGTGTCCTTCCAGGGACTTGATGTCGCCACGGTGAAGAACGGCGAGGCCTGCGGCGGCGCGCTCAACGGTCAGGAGACGATCAGCCTCCGCGTCGTCTTCCAGGCGACGGCTCCGGGAAACGCGCAGCTCACGCTGACGCCGGCGCAGGGCAGCGCGGCGGTGGGACCCGGTGTCACCGGGCCGGTCAAGGTCGCACCGTGATTGTGCGGCTGCTACAGTCGAAACCGATGCGCACGGGCATGCAAAACCCAGCGCGGCCGGCGTTCTCGAGCTACGACGACTTCTTCCCGTTCTACGTCGGCCAGCACAGCAGGCCGGCGACGCGCTGGTTCCACTTCGCCGGCACGCACCTGGGCGTGGCCACCGGTCTGAGCGCCATCGCGCTGCGCCGGCCGCGGATGCTGGGGCTCGCGCCCGTGCTCGCCTACGGCATGGCGTGGTTCAGCCATTTCGCCATCGAGGGCAACCGGCCGGCGTCGTTCGGTCATCCCCTCTGGTCGGTGCGTGGTGACTTCCAGATGCTGGTGCTGATGTGGCAGGGCCGGGACTCCGAGCTCACGCGCATCGCGGCGGGCTCGCGGCGGCTGACAGTGCACCAGGGCGAGGCGGCTTAGCTCAGCTCCCAGTCGGTGCCGCCGGGTGTGTCGCGCACCTCGACACCCGCGTCGACGAGCGCGTCGCGCAGCTGATCGGCGACGTCGTAGTGGCCGGCGGCACGGAGCTCGCGGCGCACGGTGAGGACGCGCTCCACCACCGGCGCGACGCGGGCACGCGGGTCGGCGGCGCCGTCGCGCGCCAGCTCGCCGAGGCCCACCAGGTGGCGGCGGAGCAGCTCGCGCGCGCGGTCGCGCTCATCCGAGTCCGTGGTGTCCGCCGCCCAGTCGTGCAGCTGCGTATCGATCTCGAGCATCGCCGCCACGGCGCCGTCCACGTCGCGGCACTGCAACGCATGCGAGGCGGCGGCGGACTGGGCGCTGACCTCCTCGAAGAACGGCGTCGCCTTGGGCGTGCCGGAGAGAACCGGCGCGTTGCCGTTGGCGCCGGCCGCAGCGGCTGCCGGCACATCACCCTGCTCCTCCGCCAGCGCTGCGATCGCAACCGTCTGGCCGCTCACGAACCGGCGTGAGGCGCCGCGCCGCCGCCAGGTGACCGCACCACGGCCGAGGACCGACGCCGCGCCCTCGTCGACGTCGAACACGCAGGCGGTGTGCTCGTCCACGCCGATGACGTCGACGCCATCGGGCAGCTGCGACTCGAGGATCCGCAAGCGCCGCTCGCCCATGTAGCAGTAGCGCGTGTCGTGGGTGCCGCCCTCGGCGTTGTCGTAGTGCGGGATGACGGCCACGCGCAGCCCCAGCTCCGACAGAAGGTCGAGGCCCTCGCGCCAGCGCGGCTCCTCGCCGACCTTGTACACCTCGTACACCGGCATCGCCACGACGCCGAGGCCGACCGCGGCGGCGCTGGCGAAGGTCACACACCCGCCGTCGCGCAACTTGGAGGCGAGCAGCTGCGGCACGCTCGTGCCCAGCCACTGGCGCAGCGCGTACGTGGGGCTGCCCGGGCCGGCGAACACGTAATCCGCCGCCGCGACCTTGGCGAGCATCGTCTCCAGCTGCAGCGGCGTCGCGCTCTCACGGTCGCGGAAGGTCGCAACCTCGATGGGATTGCCGACGTTGTCGCGGAAGTACGCCTGGGCGCGAGCGCTGATGTCGGCGGCGTTCTCCTGGAACCCGTAGGGGGTGTCCAGCATCACCGCCTCCACCGGCGCGGGACCGAGGCGCGCCAGCAGTCCCTGGTGCACCGACGTCATCGTCGGTGCCGTCTCTCCGGATCCCATGATGCAGAGCAGCCGCGGCAGCCGCCGGCCGGTCACCGTGCGGCGCCGCTGACCCGGCTCGAGGCCGAGCCGCCGTAGCGCCGTTCCAGCTCCGCCACCCCGGCGATGTTGGCCGCCTCGTCCGGGTCGACGTCCGCGGTGGCGAGCCAGGCGTCCACGATCTCCACGCCCTGCGCCGCGTCGGTGGTGAGCAGGCCGATGGCGAGCACGTTGGCGTCGTTCCACCGGCGGGCACCGCGCGCCACCTCGGAGTTTGCGCAGAGGGCGGCACGAACTCCCGGCACCTTGTTGGCGGCGATGCTGACGCCCGTCCCCGTCCAGCAGCAGAGCACCGCGGTCTCGACGCCGCCGGACGCCACCAGGCGGGCGACCTGCTCGGCGACCGCGGGCCAGGGCGTGTCCGGTCCGGCGGCGGCGCCGCAGCGCACCACCGCCCACCCGCTCGCCTCCAGGTGGTCGGCGATCGCGGTGACCGTCTCGTGCGCCATGTCGCTGCCCACGGCGACGCGGCGTGCGGCCGTGCTCATCCGATGATCGTACGGCGCGTGCCGTGCGATGCTCGACACAGTGGATCGGCAGGTCCTGAAACGCGACCTCGTCGCCGAGGCGCGGCGGCTGGGCTTCGTGGCCGCCGGCGTCACCTCGGCCAGGCCCTTCGGGCGGGCGCGCAAGCGGGCGCTGCGCGCCATCGAACAGGGGCGCATGGACGGCATGGCCTGGTACACGCGCGAGCGGGTGGACGCCGCCGCCGACCTGCGCGCCCGCTATCCCTGGGCGCGGTCGATCCTGGCGCTGGCGTGGCCCTACGCGCCGGCGGCGCAGCCCACCGCACTGGCGAACCGGGAGGCACAACTGCGACCGGACGGCCTCCGCGGACGCATGTCGGCGTATGCCTGCCTCGCCGCAGACGGGCGCCGTGTCGACTACCACGACCTCCTGGCCGCACGCTGCGACGACCTTGCCGAGTGGTTGCAGGAACGGAGCCCCGGGTCGCGGGCCAAGCGCTTCATCGATCACGGCTGGGCTCTCGACCGGGCGGTGGCGGAGCGCGCCGGACTCGGCTTCAGCGGCAAGCACAGCCAGCTGATCACCCGGGAGGCGGGGTCGTACGTGCTCCTCGCCGAGATCGTGCTCTCGGTCTCGCTGCCGGCCGACTCACCGAGCAAGCGCAGCTGCGGGCGCTGCACCGCGTGCATGCCGGCCTGCCCGACGGGAGCGATCGTGGCTCCCGGCGTCATCGACGCCCGGCGGTGCATCGCCTACCTGACGATCGAGCATCGTGGTGCCATCGCACACGAGCTGCGCCCGCTCATGGGCACCTGGGTGTTCGGCTGCGACCTGTGCCAGGAGGCGTGTCCCATCAACCATCGTCGCGCGCCCGCGGCCATCGCGGCACAGCCCGCATCAACGGCGGCCGGGCCGGTGCCGTTCCCCGACCTGGTCGAGTGCCTGGCGCTGTCGGACGACGCGTTCCGGACGCGGTTCCGCACCACGGCCGTCTGGCGCACCGGCCGCGCCGGGCTGGCGCGTAACTGTGCGGTGGCTTTGGGCAACCTCGGCGACCCCGCCGCGGTCCCGCATCTCGAGCGCGCCCGGGACACCGATCCGGATCCGGTGGTGCGCGAGGCGGCGGACTGGGCCCTGGCCCGCCTCAGCGCCGCCGCGAGCGCCTGAAGCTGCCGGTCAGCGGAAGAGCAGCGCGGCGAGCCCGGCGCCGACGACCAGCGGGGCGCCGACACATGCTGCCAGGAGCGGCACGGTGTCGTCGTCCTGGGGCGGCCACCAGGAGGGCGGCAGCACGCGGCCCACGGGAACCCGAGCGCGATGCATGCGGGCGGGACCGTCGAGGACTGCGAATGCCGCGACGCACGCCAGCGCGACCAGCAGCGCCGCGTCGGCGGTGGTGCTCGCGGCGCCGGTGGCCCCATGACGCCACAGCCACGCGGTCACGAAGAAGGTGATGACGCCGAGCGCCGCGCCGAACGACGCCGCGAGGAGCGGCGCCAGCCGCGGGCTGTTGGCAGAGCCGGGAACGCGCACGTTGCCGGTGAGCGTACCACCGCCCCGGCCCGCGTCACAGGGCCTGCACCGTGTCCTTGCGACCGGATCGAAAAGGGGAAGGCAACATCGCACCGCGCAGGCCCGCTAAAGGCGCGGGAGGGATCCCGCGTGTCACGAATCGATGACGAACGCCGCTGATGCGTTGACGAGGGCACATCCGTTCCCTACTCTCACGACTGACCGCCACCCGGCGGCACGGTTCCACCCGTTCAGCTCACGTCTCACCCAAGGGGAACCACGATGCAGACGCGTACTCGCATCGCCGCCGCCATCGGCGCGACCGCCGCAGTCAGCCTTCCCGTCAGTGTCGCCGCGACCAGCTACGTGGTGCGTCCCGGTGACACGCTCGGGGACATCGCCATCCGCCACGGCACCACCGTGCGCGCCATCGTGGACGCCAACGCCGACGTGCAGGAGCTGCACGCGGGGCAGCTGCTCCACATTCCCGACGACAGCCTGAGCCTGCCCGGGTACACGCGCACGGCGGCCGACGTCGAGACGTACACCGTCCACCGTGGCGAGGGCGTGTTCGAGATCGCGCGGCGGTTCGGCGTCGATCCCACCGCGCTGGCCCGCACCAACGGCATCGGCGTCAACGCCCAGCTGGCCGAGGACGCCGAGATGCAGATCCCCGGGCGCCTGGCGCGCATGAACGCGCTGCTGACGTTCGTCGCCGACGAGGTCACAGTTCCTGCCAGTCTTGTCCGTTCGGTGGCGTGGACGGAGTCGGGCTGGCGTCAGGACACCGTGTCGCCCACCGGGGCCGTCGGCGTCATGCAGCTCGAGCCCTACAGCGGCGAATGGGTGTCGCGCCACCTCGCGGGCCGGCGGCTCGACATCTGGGTGGCGCAGGACAACGTCGTCGCCGGCAGCCTGCTGCTGCGTCACCTGGTGGCGCTGCACGACGGCGACATCGCCGCCGCGCTCGCCGGCTACTACCAGGGCACGGCCAGCGTGGCGCGCAACGGCGTCTACGACGACACGCGCGAGTACCAGGAGCGTGTGACGTCGCTGATGGCGATGGAGGCCTAACCCGCCCTAGCCCGCGCCGGCGCTGCCCGAGCATCCGCGCAGGCTGACCACTGCGCCGGCCGAGGAGTCGGAGAGGGCCAGCCGGCCGTCTGGCAGCCGCGTCAGGCCCTGGGGGTCCTGGTCACCAGTGACCAGAATTCGGCTGCGGCCGGCGGCGATATCGACGGCGATCAGCTGACGCGTGCTCAGCGATGTGACGTACGCGAGCCCGCCGGACACGATCACGTCGTCCGCCTGCGTCACCCCATCCACCCGCGTCACGGCGCCGCCTGCAGCGACGTGGAACAGCCCGGTGCTGTCCTCCGCCGCGACCACAAGGCCGCCGTCGCCGCTGGTCGCCGCGCCCACAGGCCGCCCCAGGCCAGACGCCAGCCTCGTCGGAGCTCCACCGTCGAGCGCCAGCTCGAGCAGCGTGCCGTTGGGTGCGTCGGGAATGAGGAGCATGTTCGACGCCGGGTCGTACGCAATGCCGTCGACGCCCTCCTGGCCCGTGCGCGGCGTCAGCTGCAGCACCACGCTCAGCGACATGGTCGCCGGTTGCAGCCGCACGATTCGATCCGGCGCCTGCTCCGCGAGCAGCAGGCTGCCGTCCGGCAGGGCGACGATGCCCTCGGGTGCGCGCGGGTCGTCGATGCGCTGCAGCACCGAGCCGCTGCTCGAGACGTGCACCAGTGTGCGCTGCGCGTCGTCGACCCACAGCGAGCCGTCGGGCGCGGCGGCGAGATCATCGGCGCCGGGGACGTGGGCGATCACCGGCAGCGACGAGAAGGCGAGGGGTGGAGCGCAGCCGCTCAGGAGATCGGCGGTCGGCACCGGCGTGGGCGACGACTGCGACGGCGGCGGCGACGACGGCGGCGACGGCACACCGTGCGCCACGGGACCACCGGACGAGCACGCGGTCAGCGCAGCCGTGACGCAGGCGATGAGCAGGAGCGGCGGCGCTCGATGTCCGCTGCCGCCGTTACACGCACGAGGGCGCATGTTGCGCGGGTTCAACAATTCATCTGATATTGCGGTCACATAGGTGTTGCAACGAGTTCACCGGCGCAATCATTGAGGACGTGAGCGCCCCTCGATCGGGTGCGAGACCCGACCCCCGTCCAACGACCTGCACCCACCATCCCCCACCAACTGCAAGGTGACCGGTGGACGGAGGCGTTCGTCTCTGTCTTGCGCTGAGCGGGGTGGCGGCGGCGGTGCTGGCGTTCGTGGCCAGCCCGGTGGCTGCGCACGCTGATCACCCGGCGGGCCACCAGTCACCGGCCCACACCACCTCCAGAGCCACCGGGCAATCCTCGGTCGTCGTTCACTCCGGCGGCGGCGCCGCGCAGGCCCCGAAGCGCGACCACGATGCCGCTTCGTCGCAATCCCACCCGAAGGGCGGAGGCGGTCACGCTCGCTCCGCGGCGGCCGCACAGATTCTGCGGTCGCGTCGGGGCGGCAGCCCGGCGGCGACGTCCCGTGCTCGCAGGCACAGCGGCACGGGGTCGGGTCAACCCGCGGGCACGACCCCGTCGCACGCCGTGCTGGCGGCAGCCACGCCGGCCTCCGGCACCACACCCGGCCGTCCCCGCGCGCCGGTGGCGCCCGTGGGCAGCTCGGGCGCAGCCCGCCCCGCCGGGGGACCGGCGCCGCCCCCACCTGTCATCGCAGCGCCGCCGACCACACCGAAACCGCTGCCCATCGCGGTTCCGCAGGTGCCCGCGGGCGCGCGCATGACCTGGATCCTCGGGGTGGTGGTCGCCGCCCTGGCCATCGCCGTGATGGCCGCGGTTCGCCTCGCCGCACGCTGGGGCAGATCGCGCCGCTGAGGGCTCTGTCCACAGGACATCCACACAGACCACAGGCTGCGCGACGGGCCCGCCTGTGGACACCGCGAACGGTCAGGAGAGACCCGTGTCCAGCGGCAGCGAGAGGCAGCGCACCCCGCCGCCTGACTTCATGAACTCGCTCATCGGCAGCTCCACGGTCTGGAAGCCCGCGTCCGCGAGTGGCCGCTCCAGGCGCGTCGCCGCCATCGATGAGACGACGGCGCCGCCCACAGCCATCGCGTTGCAGGCGAACCCGGCAGCAACGTCCACGGGCACCTCGATGACGTGCGGCACGAGCCGCCGCACCAGCCGCGCTGACGCCGGCGCGAGGGCCTCTGGGGCGTACAGCACCGTGCGCTCGTTCAGCGGGCAGAAGCAGGTGTCCAGGTGGTAGAAGCGCGGATCCACCAGCTCCAGCGATACGACCTCGACCCCCAGCGCACGGCCGACATCCCGGTGGGAATCGCGATCGGTGCGGAATCCGTAGCCGCAGAAGAGCCGGCTGCCGACGAAGAGTGCATCACCGGCTCCCTCGAAGAAACGCCCGGGGCGCAGGCGCGTCACCGTCAGCCCGCGACGCTCGAGCTCCTCGCGCCAGAAGGGCTCCTCGCCCTGACGCTGCGGGTGACGGAAGCTGCTGAGCACGGCCCGGCCGCCCCAGAGCACGCCGGCGTTGGCGGTGAACACCATGTCCGGCAGCCCGGGACGCGGGCGCACCAGCTCGACCTCGGCGCCCAGGTTTCCATAGGTTGTGCACAGGGTTTCCCACTGTGTTGCGGCGAGCGCGTGGTCGACGGACACGGCGACGTGCATCCACGGATTGATCTCGTACTCCACCCCGAAGTACTCGGGGCGGCACATGAGGATGGTCACGGCCCATCCCTCCGCCGTCTCAGGCCGATCGCGCCGTGCGGGGAGCTCCTGAGTCCGGTGAATCGATCATGGCACGAGGCCGGCTTCGTCAAACGACTCGATCGGTAACGGGAGCAGCACGGTGGGCGCGAACGAGCGGCCGGCTGCTGCCGGCGGTCCGGCCGGGTCGCGGCGGATGCACCAGCGGGGATCGACGTCGTCGCGGAGCGCGATCAGCGCGGGCTCGCGCAGCGTGCCGTCCGGGGAACGGCCCTCGTGGCTCACGGTGGCGCTGATCCCCTCGCGGATCCACACGCGGTCGCCGGCGCTGGTGAACGTCCGCAGCGGAGCCGCTGCCACGACCGGCGGCTCCAGCCTGGCCAGCGCCGCCGCCCGGTCGGCGAACCAGCGCTCGACGGCCGCGTGCCGGGGCCCCTTGACCCTGCCGCTGTACATCAGACGGCCTCGGTGGTGCTCGCCGAGCAGCAGGTAGGGCCGCTCGGCTCCCTCCTCCACGCCGAGCACGATGCACGTGACGCGCGGCCGCAGCTGGATCCGGAGCCGGTCGGGCGATGCCACTCCCGCCCGGTACGGTGCGGCCGACCGCCGTGCCAGCACGGCGCTGAGTCCACGCTGTCCCGCCGCCTCCGCAAGGCCGGAGCCGCGGCCCTCGACGGTGTCGGGCGCCTGGACCACACCGCGGTGTCCCACAAGGCGTCCGAGCAGCTCGAGGCGCTCGCCCAGTGGCCAGCCGAGGAGCGATTCGCCCCCCGTGGCCAGCAGGTCGGTCGCCAGGAACACGACCGGCCGCTGCGCCGCCCCGTGTTCGCCCAGCGCGATGCGCAGTCCGAGCGCCTCCAGATCGGGCCGCCCCTGGCCGTCAAGCGTGACCACCACGCCGTCGAGCACAGCGGGCAGCCGGCGTACGTGCTCGGCCGCGAAGCGCAGCTCGGGATACAGGGCCGTCACGTCGGCGGCGGTCTCGGCCTGGAGGCGGACGCCGCCGTCCTGGGCCACGGTGAGGAGGCTGCGCGCGCCCTCCCACTCGACGCTGAAGCGCCAGCCGTCGTCGTCGAACGGGTCGGCGCACGGCGTGGCGCGCTCCGGCGGCACCCACGAGGGGGTGGCCGGCACCGGCGGCTCCGCGAGCGGCAGCGCGGGCGGTGGGTCGCTGCGGCGTCCCCGGGCGGAGCGCGGGGCCGGGCTCGTCAGGACGCCTTGCGCCGGCGAGCAGGCTCGGTACGCGCCGCGGTCGCCACTTCCTGCTCGCGCTGGCCGGCCTGCGCGGCTTCCACCGAAGCCTTGAGCGCGGCCATGAGATCGGTGACGCCGGCGGGCTCCCGCTCTGCCGGCCGCTCCAGGGGCTGGTTGGCGAGCTTCGCCTCCACCACCTTGAGCAGCGCCTCGCGGTACTCGTCGCGGTAGCGCTCGGGGTCGAAGTGCGCGCTCAGGTTCTCGACGAGCATCACCGCGAGGTCGAGCTCGCGCTTGGGGATCTCTGATGACTCCGCGGGGATGGAGAGCTCTGCTGCACTGCGGATCTCGTCTGGCCAGTGCAGAGTGTTGAGCAGAATGCCGTTCTCGTGCAGCGCGATGCGCGCCAGGTGCTCGCGGTCGCGCAACGCGATCTTGCCTATCGCAACCTTGCCCGTCTCCTCGAGGGCGCGGCGCAGCAGGGTGTACGGCTTCACACCCACCTGCTCCGGCTCCAGGTAGTACGCGGACTTCATGTACAGGCCGGCTTCGATCTCCTCGTTGGGGACGAACTCGACGATCTCGATCGTGTGCGTGGTGTTGAGCGGAAGGTTGTCGAGGTCCTTGTCATCGATGACGACGTACTCGTCCTTGCCGACCTCGTAGCCGCGCACCACCTCGTTCCAGCCGATCTCCTTGTCCTCGACAGTGCAGAAGCGCTTGTTGCGAATCGGCGTGAGATCGTTGGGACACAGCAGCCGGAATGACACGCTCTTCGACTCGGTGGCGAGGTACATGCGCACCGGGATCGCCACCAGGCCGAAGCTGATCGCACCCCGCCACATCGACCTTGGCATCTCGAACCGAGTATAGGCGCGATGAAAGCGGTTGGCTCGTCAGCCGAGAGCCTTGTTCGGGTCGTGCAGGACGACAGTCCCGGCGATGTAGTCGTGCAGCGTGCGGCGCTGGTCCGTCGCGAGGAAGAGGATGAACGAGACGAGCGCCGTGATCGTGAGACTCTCAACGATCAGCCTGCCGACAAGCTCGCGCAGCGCCATCCACCCCCATCCGGGAACGCGCCCGGACTCCGGCCTCCAGCACCGCATTCCCAGCACCTGATAGGTGGGCGTCTGGCCCCGAGCCCACACGATCACACCCCACACGAGGTATCCCACGCCCAGCGTGACGATGAACAACGGAATCGCCAGGAAGTACGCGCCGATGCGACGCCCGACGCCCGCGAGCGCCGTGCCGTTGGGCAGCATCAGCCTGCTGCCGGGGTCGTAGTACACGCCGCCGGCGGCGACCGGTGGGGCCATCGGCGTCAACGCCGTCATCGGCGGCGGCGGCCCGCTGGGGGCCCCTTGCGGTGGTCCGGGTGGCATCGCCACCGGTGGTGGCGGGATGGGGTCCTGGTGTGGTGGGCCTGCGGACACTGTCTTGTCTCCTCTTGTAGACGGTGAACGCTAAGCAGCAGCCAAAAAGCGGTCGTACGCCTCCTTGAGTTCCGGATAGCGCAGGAAGATTATGTGCGCGTACTCCTGCGTCAGTGGGCGCGGATCGCGACGCAGGTGCAGTCCCACCTCTTCGGGGCGGTGGTTGGCTTTGCGCCAGTTGCAGCGCTTGCACGCGATGACGACGTTATCCCAGCGATCGGGTGCGCCACCCCGCGACACCGGGAGCACGTGGTCGACGGTGAGCTCGGACGCGGCGCCGACGTGGCCGCAGTACTGACACGTGTGGTCGTCGCGCAGCAGCAGGTTGCGACGGTTGGGACGCAGCAACCGGCGCGGCACCTGGATGGTGCGCAGCAGCCGGACGATGACCACACCCTCGGGGAGGCGACGGCCGGCGAGCGCCTCGGCCGCGGCCTGCTCCGCGGCCTGGTCGATGAAGGCCACGCGCTCCTTGCTCAGCAGCACGACCAGCCGGCGATGGCTGATCACATTCAGCGGCTGCAGTGAGGCGTTGAGCAGCAGAACGGCCATTCCTCCCGAATTCTATGGGCTACCAGGGAGCGGCGGGCTCAGCGGGCGATGGGGAGGTCCTGAGCGACGTCCAGCAGCGGGCGGAAGAGGTCTCCCACCTCGGCGACGCGGCTGCCGATGGTCTGTATGGTCCAGCGGTCGGGACGGAGCTCGGGGTCGTCGAGCTCCTCCCACGTGATTGGTGTCGACACCGGCGCACCTCGAGCCGGACGCAGCGAGTACGCCGCCGCGAGTGTCTTGTTGATGATGTTCTGCGTGTAGTCGATGCGGATCTTGCCGGTCCGCTGCGCCACCGCCCAGTCCCACGTGATGCGATCGCGCGCCACCTGGCCGATGGCACGGCCCACCTCCTCGACCCACCCGCGCACCTGCTCGTAGGTGGGACCACGCCGCACCGGCACGTAGATCTGCAGGCCGGTCTGACCGCTCGTCTTGATGACGCCGCGCAGATGGAAGTGGTCGAGCGCAGCCTTGACCAGCTTGGCTATGTCGATGACGTCGCGAAATGTCGCGGGTTCGAACGGGTCGAGGTCGAACACGGCCCAGTCCGGCTCGCCCGGCGCATCGACGCGCGAGTGCCACGGATGCAGATCGACGACGCCGGCATTGGCCACCCATGCCAGGGTGGCCAGCTCGTTGACGACGATGTACGTCTTGGTCTTCTCGCCGTGGTATGTCCACGAGTCCATCCACGCCGGCGCATGCGACGGCTTGTCCTTCCGCCAGAACGACTTGCCGTCGATCCCGTCGGGGAACACCTGCATCGACAGCGGACGCGCGTACAGGTACGGCAGCAGGTGCTCCCCCATGCGCACGTAATACGCGATCATGTCGCGCTTGGTGTAGCCGTCGTCCGGCCACAGCACCTTGTCGAGATTGGTCAGCCGCAGACGTCGTCCGGCGATCTCCCAGAAGTCGTCGGCGCGCAGAGTTTTCAGTACTCCGAGCGCGCGCTCGATGTCATCCGGCGCACCTGTGGTCTCCACGGACGCGAGAGCGGGTGTCGTGGGACCACGGCGCCGGACCGCGGTGCGGTCCGCGCCTGACTCTGCACCAGAACCTCGCCGCGTACTGTGCTCCGGCGACGTCTGCCGCGGCTCCGAGAGGGTCCCGTCGACACCCTCCCCCGCATCCGTCTGCGTCCGCAGCACGTCGTTGGGAGCGATCGCGCGCTCGACGACCGCGTCCGCGGGCGTCAGGTCCTGACGCAGGCCGGCGAATGCCGGGTGGCGCAGAATCCCGGCGCTGGTCCATTCCGAGAAGCGCACTTCGCAGACGAGCTCGGGGCGCACCCACGTGGCCGGCTCCGACGTCTGCGGGGCCGGCTGCACGGGGGCCGTGTCCGTCACGCGTTCGTCGAGCTGCGTGCGCAGCGTGCGCAGCATGCGCTCGTCGAACCCGGTGCCCACCTGGCCGCAGTGACTCAGGCGGCCGTCGCGCACGACGGCCAGGATCAGCGCGCCGATGTGCTCGCGACGGCGCCCCTGGCCGCTGGTGTATCCGATGATCACGCACGACTGCGACTGCCACGCCTTGACCTTCAGCCAATCGCGGCTGCGCCGCCCCGGCTGGTACACGGAGTCGCCGCGCTTGCCCACCATGCCCTCGAGCCCGCCCTGCTGCACCGCGGCAAAGAAGGCGAGGCCGTCGTTGTCGACGTGGTCCGCGTACTGCACAGCCGGTGACCCTTCGGGAGCGAGCACGTCGCGCAGCGTCTTCTTGCGAATGCGCAGCGCCGTCTGCAGCAGCGGGCGGCCGTCGAGCTGCAGGAGATCGAACGCCATGAAGCGCACCGGGTGCTCGCGCGCGCCGCGCTCGATGTCCTGCGGCCGGCTGAGATTGATGCGCGACTGCAGGCGCTCGAAGGAAGGGCGCCCCGCATCGTCGAACGCCACGATCTCGCCGTCGACGACCCCGTCGTCGGCGTTCATCACGTTGGCCAGCGCGGCGAGCTCGGGGTAGCGCTGCGTCTCGTCGCGCCCGCTGCGCCCGACCACCCTCACGGCCGAGCCGGCGAACGCCGCGAGCGCGCGCACGCCGTCGTACTTCAGCTCGAACACCCATCCCTCGCGGGAGAAGGGACGGTCGACCGATGTCGCCAGCATCGGCTTGGGAGGGTCGGGCGGAACGCGCGGTGGCCCGGCACGAGCAGGCGCCGACTCGCGGGCGTCGATCACCTTGGCGGCCGATCCGCCGCGCGCGGCCCGCGCCGCACGGCGCATCTCGCGCGGGTCACCGCCGCCGTCGCGCGCGATGTCCGCGAGGCTGCGGCCGGTCTTGACCGAAACCTCGTGCTCCACCGCCTCGTAGCCCTCGACGACGCACTCGTCGTGCTTCTTGATCATCAGCCAGTTGCGTTCGCCGTCGGAACTGCCGCCGTAGCGCCGGCCGCGGTCGCCGATGCGGACGAGTGCGTACTCGCCGCAGAACTTGGTGCCCCTCACGCGGATCTTGACGTCGCCCTTCTGCAGCTGGCGATCCGGGTCCTGCGCGGACTCGCGCACCCACTCGAAGCTGCCGATGTCCCAGAGCAGCACCGTGCCCTCGCCGTACCCCGAGGGGATCACGCCCTCGAAGTCGCCGTAGTCGATGGGGTGGTCCTCCGTCTGCACCGCAAGCCGCTTGACCTTCGGGTCCAGCGTGGGCCCTCGCGGGATCGCCCACGACAGCAGCACGCCGCTGTGCTCGAGCCGGAAGTCGAAATGCAGGCGGGTGGCGCGGTGCTCCTGAACGCAGAAGCGGTGTCCCTGCGGCAGGCGCTGCCAGTCGGTGTCCGCGGGCGCCGGAGCGGCGTCACCGCTGGGTTCCGGGGTGCGGCTGAAATCGCGCTTCCTGCGGTATTCGTCGAGCGGCACGAGCGGCGTCTACCCTACCGCCCGACGCGCCGCGGCGCGCCCTCGATGCATGCGTGGAGTGTACGCATCACGGCCCGCTGCGACGGTCCCTGTCAGGGCCGTCGTGGGGGTGTAAACCGAGGCGGAAAATGGTAAAATTGCGAGCAGTTGGAGTGACCGAGCGCCCACGCGTTCCCCGGCTGATCCGGCCTCAGGAGCTCCGGCGTCCAAGCAACCACCGCTTCCCACCCGGAGACGACACATAGCCGAACCCGCGCGCGCCGACGACCTCGCGCTTGACGCCGAAGCCGCGGCCACACAACGTCACGATACAAGGCGCTCCCGCTCCGGTCGGAGCGGTGCCGAGGCCTACTCGGCGGAGCAGATCCAGATCCTGGAGGGGCTCGAGCCCGTCCGTCGCCGCCCCGGTATGTACATCGGGTCCACCGATGCCCGCGGGCTGCACCACCTGGTCATCGAGATCGTCGACAACAGCATCGACGAGGCGCTCGCCGGCTGGGCAGACACGATCGTGGTCACGCTGCACGCCGACCGCTCCGTTTCGGTGCTGGACAACGGCCGCGGCATTCCCACCGGGATGCACCCGACGGCGAAGAAGTCGGCGCTCGAGGTGGTGCTGACCAAGCTGCACGCCGGCGGCAAGTTCGGTGGTGGTGGCTACAAGGTGTCCGGCGGTCTCCACGGCGTCGGGCTGTCGGTCGTCAACGCGCTGAGTGAGCGCCTCGCGGTCGAGGTGTACCGCGACAACGAGGTGCGCGCGCAGGAGTACGTGCGCGGTGTGCCCCAGGGCCCGGTATCGGTGGTCGGCACCACGTCGAAGCGGGGCACGATGGTGCGCTTCTGGCCGGATCCCCAGATATTCCCCGAGATCGAGTTCTCGTGGGACACGGTGGCCACCACGCTGCGCGGCTACGCGTTCCTCAACAAGGGCATCACGATCATGCTGGTGGACGAAGCGCGCGGGCTCACGTACACCTTCCATTTCGAGGGCGGCCTGGAGGCGTTCGTCAAGTACCTGAACGCCAACCGCAACGCGGTGAACGCGCGGCCGATGTACGTGGAGCGCGAGATCGACGGCAACGTGGTCGAGATCGCCCTGCAGTACCAGAACACGGCCTTCACCGAGCACGTGCTCGCGTTCGCCAACAACGTGCACACCGAGGAGGGCGGCTCGCACGTCACCGGCTTCCGCAGCGCGCTCACGGCAACGCTCAACAAGTACGCGCGCAAGGCCTCCATCCTCAAGGAGCAGGATCCCAACCTCACCGGCGAGGACGTTCGCGACGGTCTCACCGCGGTGATCTCGGTGAAGCTCCGCGAGCCGCAGTTCGAAGGCCAGACCAAGACCAAGCTGGGCAACAGCGAGGTCGCCGGTCAGGTCTCCACGGTGCTCAGCGAAGCGCTGATGCAGTACCTGGAGGAGAACCCCGGCGACGCGCGGCGCATCATCGAGCAGTCGCTCACCGCGGCGCGCGCGCGCCAGGCGGCGGCGAAGGCGCGCGACATGGTGCAGCGCAAGGGCTTGCTCGAGTCGTCGGCGCTGCCGGGCAAGCTCGTCGACTGTCGCGAGAAAGACCCCGAGCACTGCGAGATCTTCATCGTCGAGGGCGACTCGGCGGGCGGGTCCGCCAAGAGCGCGCGCGATGGGCGCAACCAGGCGATCCTGCCGCTGCGCGGCAAGATCCTCAACGTCGAGAAGGCGCGCGTCGACCGCATCCTCAGCAACGAGGAGATCAAGAACCTCATCACCGCGCTCGGCGTCGGGTTCGGCGAGACGCTGAATGTCGACAAGCTGCGCTACCACCGCATCGTGCTGATGGCCGACGCCGACGTCGACGGCTCGCACATCCGCACCCTGCTGCTCACGCTGTTCTGGCGGCACCTGCGTCCACTGGTCGAGGGTGGATACGTGTACCTGGCGCAGCCGCCGCTCTACAAGGTGGAGGTGGGCACCGGCAAGAACAAGCGCACCGAGTACGTGTTCAGTGATGCGGAACGTGACAGCAGGGTCAAGGAGATGGGCCGTAACAGCGAGGTCTCGCGCTACAAGGGCTTGGGCGAGATGAACCCCGGCGAGCTCTGGGCGACGACGATGGATCCCGCGAATCGTGTGCTCCTTCGCGTGGGAGTGGAGGACGCCCTCAAGGCGGACGACATCTTCGACCGCCTCATGGGCAGCGACGTGGAGCCGCGCAAGCGCTTCATCCAGACGCACGCCAAGAACGTGCGCAACCTGGACGTCTGATGCCGGCCCGGGCCAACCGCATCGCGCTCGACGCGATGGGGGGCGACAACGCACCCGAGCAGGTGGTGCGCGGTGCCGTGCGCGCCGCTCGTGAGCTGGGCGTCTCCATCACGCTGGTGGGGCGTGGCGACCAGATCGAGCGCGTCCTGCGCGCCACGCCGCCGCCCGCGCCGGGCATCGAGGTCCTCGACGTGCCCGACGTGGTGGCGATGGACGACCATCCGGCGAACGCGGTGCGTTCCAAGCCCGACTCCTCGATCGTCCGCGCGTGCGATCTGGTCGCCTCCGGCCAGGCGGCGGCTGCGGTCAGCGCCGGCAACAGCGGCGCCACGGTCGCGGCGGGGCTGCTGCGCGTCAAGAGGATCGCCGGGATCTCGCGGCCGGCGATCGGCACGCTGTTTCCCACGCGCAGCGGGCAGGCGTTCATGCTCGATGTCGGCGCCAACAGCGACTCCAAGCCGGAGTGGCTCGCGCAGTTCGCGATCATGGGCGACATCTACGCGCGCTCCATGCTCGGCATCAAGGAGCCGCGCGTCGGCCTGCTCAGCAACGGCGAGGAGGCGGAGAAGGGCTCCGAGCTGGTGCGCTCGGCGCGTCCGCTGCTGGAGACGCTGCCGCTGCGGTTCATCGGCAATGTCGAGGGCAAGGACATCTTCCGTGGCCGCGTCGACGTCGTGGTCACAGACGGATTCACCGGCAACATCGCGCTGAAGATGGCGGAGGGAGTCGGCGAGTTTCTCTTCGCATCCCTCAGCCGCGCGGCGCGGTCGAGCCGCGTGGCCACCATCGGCGGCGCGCTGTTGAAGCCGAAGCTGCAGCCGCTGCGCGACACGATGGACTACCGCAAGACGGGCGGTGCGCTGCTCCTCGGCGTGGCCGGCGAGGTGGTCATCGCGCACGGCCGCTCCGACGCCGAGGCCATCGTCAACGCGATCCGCGTGGCCGCCGAGGCTGTCGCCCGCGACGTCAGCGGCAGCATCACCAAGGCACTGAGGCAACCGGCCGGCGAGGGCGACCTCGTGTCGCCGGTGGCCGGCGACGAAGTCCGCGCGCGGAGCTCTGGCGAGGGCACTGCCTCATGAGGCGCCGGCGGTGAGCATCTACGAACCGGGAGTGATCCAGCCGATCGAGCTGGAGCAGGAGATGCGGCAGTCCTACATGGACTATGCGATGAGCGTGATCATCAGCCGCGCCCTGCCGGAGGTGCGCGACGGTTTGAAGCCGGCGCAGCGCCGCATCCTCTGGGCGATGCTGGACCAGGGCATGACGTCCGGCGCCCGTTACAAGAAGTGCGCCGCAATCGTCGGTGAGGTGATCAAGAACTACCACCCGCACGGCGACGCGCCTGTGTATGACACGCTCGTCCGCCTGGCGCAGGACTGGGTGATGCGGTATCCGCTCGTCGACGGCCAGGGCAACTTCGGCTCGGTCGACGGTGATCCGCCGGCGGCGCAGCGGTACACCGAGGCGCGCATGACGGCGATCGCCATGTCATTGGTCGAGGACATCCAGAAGGATACGGTCGCCTTCGGCCCGAACTACTCCAACGACCCGGACGTGCGCGAGCCGCTGGTGCTGCCGGCGCTGCTGCCGAACCTGCTGGTGAACGGCGCCAGTGGCATCGCGGTCGGCATGGCAACCAACATCCCACCGCACAACCTGGGCGAGGTGTGTGACGCGGCCCTGCGACTCATCGACGATCCCGAAGCCACCACCGAGGACCTGATCCGCATCGTCCGCGGCCCCGATTTCCCAACCGGAGGCATCATCTTCGCCCGCGACCTGGCCACCGTGTACGGCACCGGCCACGGCCGGGTCGTGATGCGCGCGCAGGTCGACTTCGAGGAGTCGAAGTCGGGACGCGAGCAGATCATCGTGCGCGAGCTCCCCTATCAGGTGAACAAGGCACGGCTGGTGCAGACGATCGCGGAGCTGGTCAACGACCGCAAGCTCGAGGGCATCGCGGACCTGCGCGACGAGTCGGGCCGCGACCACAAGATCCGCATCGTCGTCGAGCTCAAGACGAGCGCGCGCCCGCACACGGTGCTCAACAACCTGTACAAGCACACGCAGCTGCAGACAACGTTCGGCGCGCTGATGCTCGCCATCGTGGACGGCCGGCCCCAGGTGCTCGGGCTCAAGGCGCTGCTGGAGCACTACATCGACCACCGCCGCGACGTCGTCACGCGCCGTACCCGGTACGAGCTCCGGCGCGCCAAGGATCAGGCCCACATTCTCGAGGGCCTCATCAAGTCGCTGGATCACCTCGACGAGGTGATCGCCATCATTCGGGGCGCGAGCGACGAACGTTCTGCGCAGAAGCAGCTCGAGGAACGCTTCGAGCTCACGGAGCGGCAATCCAAGGCGATCGTCGACCTTCGGCTGGGGCGGCTGACGCGGCTCGAGGTCTCCAAGGTGCGCGAGGAGTACGAGGCGCTGATCAAGGAGATCGGGCGCCTCGAGGACCTGCTCGCCAACCCGCGGCTCATCGACGGCGTGGTCAAGGACGAGATCGCCGGCCTGCGCAAGCGCTTCGCCGACCCGCGGCGCACCGAGATCCGCCACGACGAGCTGGAGATGAACGAGGAGGACCTGATCCCCCGGGAGCAGGTCTTCGTCACGCTCACGCATCGCGGCTACGTCAAGCGTCTGCCGCTGGACGCGTACCGCATGCAGCGGCGCGGCGGGAAGGGCGTGGTGGGCGCGCGACGCTCCACCGATGAGGACTACATCGAGCACTCGACCACGGCCAGCACGCACAGCGACATGCTGTTCTTCACCAACCGCGGCCGCGTGTTCCGCCTGCGCACGCACGAGATTCCCGACGTCAAGCGGCAGGCCAAAGGCATCCCCATCATCAACCTCATCGAGGTCGAGCAGGGTGAGAAGGTCACGGCGCTGATCGACATGGAGCAGTTCAGCGACGAGCAGTACCTGGTGATGGCGACGAAGCTCGGGCAGATCAAGAAGACACCGGCCGCCGCGTACGCCGCGGTGCGCCGCAACGGCCTCATCGCGATGAAGCTCGAGGACGGCGACGAGCTCAACTGGGTGCGCCGGTCATCGGGCGGCGACGACCTGCTCGTGGTGACGCGGCAGGGCAAGGGCTCCCGCTTCAGCGAGAAGGAGGTGCGGCCGATGGGCCGCGACACGATGGGCGTCGGTGCCATGAAGCTGCGCAAGGGCGACGAGATCGCCGGCTTCGACAACGTCAATCCGCAGGGGTGGGTGCTCGTCGTCACCGAGAACGGTTTCGGCAAGCTCACGCCCATGGAGGATTACCCGTTGAAGAGCCGCAACATCCAGGGCGTGTACACGATGGATCAGACGGCGATTCCGAAGATCGGCGAGATCGTCGGCATGCGAGTGATCGAGGATCGCTCCGAGGAGATGATGGTGATCTCGACGAACGGGCAGGTGATCCGCATCCCGCTCGAGGAGGTGCGTGTGTCCGGGCGCCAGACGCGTGGCGTGATCATCATGCGGCTCGACAACTCAGACCGCATCGCCTCGATCGCCGGCGTCGGCACCCCGGGAGAGCTCGACGCCTGAGGCTCTTGACAGCAAGACCCGCGGGGCCGATGATCCGCGCTCCGGAGGGCCACAGGGTGGCGCTCACTTTCCTCAAGGAATGCGTCTGGGAGGTGTGCCGTGCGGAAGTACGTGGTGCTTGCGACGTGGACGGATCAGGGTCAGCGCAACGACAGGGACACAACGAAGCGAGGGCAGGCCTTCGCGTCGCTCCTCGAGAGCCTGGGCGCGAAGCTCGAGACGGTGCTCTGGACGCTGGGGCACTACGACATCGTCTGCGTCATCGACGCGCCCGACGACGAGACGGTCACGGCGGCGATGCTGAAGCTGGGCTCATTCGATAACGTCAGGACCGCGACGATGCGTGCCTTCACCAGCGACGAGGTCGACCGGATCCTTCAAAAGACGGCGTAAACACCTCGCGGCGAGCCGGCGCCGCGATCAGAAGGCGAAGCGGTAGCGCCCGCTGTACCGCGCGACCATCTGCTCGCGCGTCGCCGCGTACGCCTGCTGCAGCGCGGGCAGCATGCGCAGGAGCGCGAGGATCCGGCTGAGCGAGCCGTCGACGCGGATGCTCCGTCGCAGCAGAGCTGCAGTCGCGCTCTGCGTGCCCCGCAGCACGCCGTCGAAGGTCTCGGCCTTTGACACGAGGGTGAAGGTGGACGGCACGGACCCGCTGTGTCGCACGGCCACCAGGCCACCCTCGCTCACCTCGTAGCGCGCCGGAGGCATGTCGACGTCACTCGTGACAAACGTGAAGGACAGGCCGACGCACGATCGCGCCTCGGGCGTGCGGCTGAGGCGGACTGCCATGTCTGCGATGAAGTCCTCGAGGAGCGGGACGGGGACCTCGGCAGCACTGTGCAGCACGCGCGGCCGAGCGGCGCGCTGGGCGCACCGCGGCGGCGTCGCCGTCCGCCGTTGCGGAGCACCGAGCGCCACTGCCATCGATGACATGCCCCGAGCCTATGCGGGCTCCCGTTCGGCGTCACTCACGCTGACGCCACTCTTTGCGGTCGTGCGGGCGTCAGGAGTGTGGTGGTGCTGGCACCACCGGCCTCCGCAGGCTAGGGGTTGACGAAGAGCGCCCGCAGGCTGAGCGCGATCCACGGCTTGCGCCCGTAGGAGAGCAGCCGACCCTGAGCAATCAGTGGCCACTGACCCTTGCGCCCATAGGCCAGGAGGAAGTACGCCACGGGCTCTGCGGACAGCGTGCAGTCGGCGCGCCCAGCCCAGGCGCCCCAGGGCGCCACGTCGATGGTTCCTCGCTGGATGCGAACACCGATCGTGTCCCCGCCGCGCAGCCGCACTCGGAACGTCCCCGTGAAGTTGCGAGCGGCAGCGGCATTGAAGAGGCGCGGCATCATCGCGTGGATCGCCGGCATGACGAGCAGCACCTCATCCTTCGCGAGCGGCCATGGCCGGCCGAGGCCCCGCGCGATGTCGCCGCCGTGCACCAGCAGCTCGCCGATCATCAGCCGGGTGTCCATCGCGACCGGCAGCGTGGCGCCGCTGCCGTACCACGGTGTCTGCACCGCGTCGTCGGGTTGCTGCTGCTCCGACTGGGTGACGAGCGCGTTGACCGCCTCGCGCAGCGCCTCGCCGGTGGCCTTCGGGTCGCGAACCGGTTCGGCGGCGAGCGAGCTCGAGATCGTGCCCGCCATGCGCGCGCTGTAGCCCTCGACGTCGGGGACGAACTGCTGAAACTCCTCGGGGCGGCCGCTCATCGACGCGGCGTTGCCGCGGATCGCGACCATCACGTGCCTGGCCACCTGCCCCACCGTCCAATCGAGCCCGGGGACCGGACGCTCCATGTCGTCAATGGACGCGATGAGGTCGGCCGTGCGGTTTCCGACGGTCCTCAGCGCCTGCCGGACGGTCGCATCGTCTGTCTGAACAGCCACGCCACCTGGGATTGTGGCGATGGCACGAGGGGGTCTGCCGGGTCAGCGGAGGAAGAGGCAGGAATCGCCGAACTCGTGCCAGCGGTAGCCATGGCTGAGCGCCGCCTGGTACGCGGCGGCCACCGCATCCTGGCCCGCCACCGCCTGCAGCAGGAGCAGGTGGGATGACCTCGGCTCGTGCCAGCCCGTGATGAGGCCGTCGAAGGCGCGCACCGGGCGCTCCGGTGAGAGCACGAGGTCGGTCCAGCCGCTCCCGGCGTCGACCCACCCGTCCGGCGCGACGAGCGTCTCCACGGCGCGCACCACAGTGGTGCCAACCGCGATGACCCTGCTCCCCGCCTCCCGGGCGGCGTTGATGAGCTGCGCGGACCCCGCCGTTATTTCGAACCGCTCCGGCGGGGGCAGCTCGCCCAACTCCAGCGAGGACACCCCGGCATGCAGCAGCACCGGCGCGAAGTTGACGCCGCGGGTGAGGAGATCCACCACGAGCTCCAGGCTGAACGGCCGCCCGGCGCTGGGCATCTCGGCGCTGCCGGGATGGCGCGCGAAGACGGTTTGGTAGTCGGCGAGGGGCCGGCGCGGCGCGTGCGAGTAGGCGATGGGCCGGCCATGGCGGCGCAGCCAGTCGGCAACTCGCCCGCCGCTCAGCAGCGAGGCCTCCCAGAGCCGCGTCGCGCCGGGCGTCGCTGGAGCGAGCAGCTGCAAACGCGCGCCGCCCTCGAGGCGCAGGGTCTCGCCGGGCGCGAGATCGCGAATCGGGCCGCCCTGATCGGGCCGGCGCACCTCGATGAGCCACGCGCCATCGGGCGAGGGACCGGCGAAGTGCACGACGACCGGCCGGCCGTCGGCGCGACGCCCCTCGGCGGCCGAGGCCAGTGTCGCCGACGTGTTGACGACCAGCAGGTCCCCGTTGCGCAGGAGCGCGCCGAGGTCGCTGAAGACACCGTGCGAGATCTCGCCGTGCTCGACGACCATGAGACGGACGCCGTCGCGTGGCGCGCCATGGGCTTCGGGCGGCTCGGTGGCGAGCAGCGCCTCCGGCAGCTCGAAGTCCAGCGCGGCGCCTGCGGGGCTCACGACGCCGGCGCCACCAGCTGCGGAGGTTCGGCGCCGAGCAGCTGGGATGCACGGTAGCGTCCCGACTGCGGCCGCTCCTCGAGCAGGCGAAGCACGGCGGGCGCCGACACCTCCGGCAGGGGCCGGTCGGAGATGTCCTCGCCGGGAAACGCCCGCTGATGCATGGCCGTGCGCATGTCGCCCGGGTCCAGCGCGTAGACGCGAATTGCCGGCACCTCGGTGCCGAGCACGGCGCTCAGCTGGTCCAGCGCGGCCTTGGACGACCCGTAGCCGCCCCAGCCCTCGTACGCCTCCACGGCGGCGTCCGAGCTGACGTTGATCACGGCACCACCGGCCAGCTCCAGGCTGGGCAGGAGCCGCTGCACCAGCGCCAGTGGCGCCAGCACGTTCACCCGGTACACGGTCTCGAGCTCGTCGAGCGGGTGAGCGCTCAGGGGTGGCAGCGGGCTGGGCCCGAGCTCGCTGGCGTTGTTGAGCAGCAGGTCGAGCCGCCCGGCTGCCGAGATCGCCTCGGCCAGCCGCTCGCGGTGTGCGGGGTCGGTCACGTCGCCGGCGATGGCGACGGCATTGGCGGGGTACGGCAGGGCCGACCGGGCACGCTCCAGGTCGTAGCCGCCGCGGGCGTCGAGGATGAGCCGCCAGCCGCGCTGCGAGAGGGCGGTGGCGACGGCGCGGCCAAAGCCGCGCGAGGCACCGGTGATCAGAGCAACCTTCATACGGGCCATACTAGAAGTTGAAGTAAGCTTCAAGTCAAGTCCCATGCCCACCGACCTCCTCACCATCACCCAGATCGCGGAGCGCAGCGGCTTCGCGGCCTCGGCCCTGCGCTTCTACGAGCGGGCGGGGCTGATCCACGCGGAGCGCAGCCCCGGCGGCCGCCGCCGCTACGCCCGCACCGTGCTGCGCCGCCTCGCGTTCATCCGCGCCGCGCGCCACGTCGGGCTCACGCTGGACGAGATCCGGGCGCAGCTCGGCGGGCTGCCGGAGAACCGCACACCCACCCGCGAGGACTGGGCGGCCATCTCTGCACAGTGGCGGGAGCGCCTGGACTCCGAGATCGATGCGCTGACGGCGCTCCGCGATGGCCTCACCTCGTGCATCGGCTGCGGCTGCCTCTCACTGGAGCGCTGCAAGGCATCGAACCCGGGCGACGTCGCACGCCGCTACGGACCCGGCGCCGTATATCTGCCGCGGCGCCTGCGTGAGCCCCTGTCTCATCCCTGACCGGACACGCCGGTCGCGGCCCTATGCCGCTTTGCCGATCTTGAAGATCTTGGTGCCGCAGTTCGGGCAGGTGCCGGTGGTGGCCGGCTTGCCGTTCTTCATCGTGATCGCCTGCGCGCCCTGGATCTCAACCTGCTTCTTGCATTTCAGACAGTAGCCGGTGGCCATAGCCTCTCCTCTGGATGGTGAACTGGGTGCCGGGCAGGGCCCCAAGCCAGCTTTCGGCGCATTCTAACCACGCCGCCGCGAATTGGAGGCGAATTCAGCGAGATCCGCCCGGAGATGGGAGAAGCCCCTCGGTCAGCTGGGCGGCCACAGCCCCCCGGCCCAGCTCGCTGATCTCCCGCGCCATCGCCTCGGCTGCGGCACGGTAGCGGCTGTCGTCGAGCACCTCCCGGACGGCAGCGGCGACCGCCTCGGGCGGCGAGCCGGCGGCGAGGGAGCGCCCCACCCCGGTGGCCTCCACCCGCTCGGCGTTCAGCGGCTGGTCGCGCCCCTGAGGCAGGCACACCAGGGGGACGCCGTAGGCCAGGGCGCTGGTGATGGTGCTGAGCCCGCCGTGCGTGAGCACCGCTGCCGCGTGGGGCAGGATCGCGGCGTGCGGCAGGTACTCGTACACGCTCACGTTGTCCGGCGCCCGAATCGCGGAGCGGTCCACCACACCGCCGAGCGTGAGGATCCCCTGGACCGGGAGCTCCGCGAGTGCCGCGAGCACCGGGGGCAGAGCCTCGCTCTGGCCCATCAACGTCGTGCTGAAGCTCACCAGCACCACCGGCACGTCGCCCCGCGGGCTCCATGCCTGCTCGCGGGCATCGGGAGCCAGCACCGGGCCCACGTGGAACGTCTCCTCGGGCACCGCCGTGACCGCCGCGTCGAACCCTGGCGGCGTCAGGCAGAGGACGCGGGTCCTTCCAGCAAGCGCACGTGCGCGCGGCCCCCAGCTCTGCGCGTACAGCTCGTAGAGCACGTGCACGAGGATTGCCGTCGGTAATGCGAGGCTCGCTGCGGCGGCCAGCGCAGCGCCGCTCATGCAGTCGGCGATCAGAACGTCTGCCGGGTCGCGCTCCAGCTCGCGGGCGATGTCCGCGGCCATCGCGTCGCCGTCGAGCATCGCCATGAGGCGCGGAATGTCCGCATCGAGCGGAACCCCGGCGGGCCAGTCGGGCAGGCTTGTGTATGGCACGAACGCCAGCCCGGATTCATCCACAGCGCCGGCCAGCGTTCGTGAACCGATGACGCGCACGCCGTGGCCGCGACGCAGCAGCCGCTGTCCGAGGGCGATCGCAGGCGGAACATTGCCGCCGCCGTCCCACGTGGTGATGAGAAAGCTGCCGGGGTGCTGGGCGGTCACACAGCGTCTGTCGCGGGCACGATGTTCTGGTTGAGCGAGAACATGTTCTGCGGATCGTAGGCCCGCTTGAGCCGAACCAGCCGCGCGTACTTGGCGTCCCCGTACGCGTCGCGAACGCGTGCCGCGCCCTCGTCGCCGAGGAAGTTGACGTACACGCCGCCGCTGGAGTACGGCTCCAGGGCGGCGGCCAGCGCGCGGTTGCCCGCAATGTGGGTGTCGTCGTCCGCCGGGTCTGTCCACGTGGCGATCAGGTTGAAGGCATACGCGGCGCGCCGGTTGCTGAACGCGGTGTCGTCCTCGCCGACACGCGACACAGCCCCGCCCATCTGGTGCAGGTGGATCTGCGACATCGGCGAGGGAAGCCGCGCGCCATGCTCGAGCACCACGTCGAGGAGGCCGTCAGTCAGCTCCGCCGTGTACCCGGCCTTGAAATGGTTGCGCAGCGCGGGTGGAGCGCCCGCGTCCGCCATCGATTGCAGCGCCGGATACGGCATCGGGCCGAAGAGGTCGAGTGCAGGGTTCAGCTCACGAATGGCTGCAAGCCGGCGCTCGGCGTCGGCCTGGTCGCCAGAGTGGCAGCCGATGACGGCGACGACCTTCTGCCCCTGCAGGCTCTGGGGAACGAACGGCGCCGGCGGCGCCGTCATGATCCCGGCCAGCGTGGTGAGATCGTCAGGCTGCTCGGCGGCCCAGGTCCGGTATCTGCGCAGCACGCGAGCCCCATCGCCGATGGGAAACATGACCATGCCGCCGTAGACCTCGCGCACCGGGTGCAGCCGGAACGCAAAGCTCGTGACGATGCCGAAGTTGCCGCCGCCACCGCGGAGACCCCAGAGCAGCTCCGGCGCCTGCTCGCTGCTCGCCAGCACCACCTCGCCTTCCGCGGTGACGACCTGCGCGGCGACGAGGTTGTCGCACGCCAACCCGTGCTTGCGCTGCAGCCAGCCGATGCCGCCACCGAGAGTCAGCCCTGCCACGCCTGTGCTGGAGATCAGCCCGCCCGTGGATGCCAGGCCGTGCGCGTGGGTGGCCGCATCGAAATCGTGCCACGTGGCGCCGGGCTCGACGTGCGCAAGCCGCTGGCCGGGATCGACGTCCACCTGGCGCATGGGCGACAGGTCGACCATGACGCCGGCGTCGCACGTGCACAGCCCGGGCACGCTATGGCCACCGCCGCGCACCGCGATTCGCAACCCGGTCTCGCGCGCGAGCCCCACCGCCGCGACCACGTGGTCGACCGTCGTGCAACGCGCGATGACCGCCGGGCGGCGGTCGATGGCGCCGTTCCACACGCGTCGCACCGTCTCGAATCGCTCGTCGCCCGGCGTCACCGCGTCGCCGGGAAACGCGTCAGCGAACCGCTGCGCCGCGCTGCTTGCTGCCGTCACCATCGCCGCTCCTCCTGCATGCTCATGTGCAGGTATCGTCGAGATGGCGGCGCCGGCGCGGTGTGTCGTGCCGTCACAGCCGCCGCACATCGGCTCAGTCGCGCTGCCCTCCGGTGCGGCGGTTCGGCCTCCCCACCTCGGGACTCCCGCTCGTGATCTCGCGCCATGCGCGCGCACGATCGACGACGATGTACTGCCCGCCCTCGGAGCGCACCGCACCGGCGGCGACGAGTGACGCCAGCGCGCGGTTGACGTTCTCGCGGCTCACGCCGACCATCGTGCTCAACGTCGACTGCGAGACGTGAGGCGTCACCGCGGAGCCGTCGGGGCGGAGCGGATTCGTGTCCGCCAGCTCCAAGAGCCGCAGCAGTAGACGCTCACGCAGCGAGCGCAGCGCGGTGGTTGCCAGCTGCACCGTCTGCGCGCGCGAGTATGACGCCAGGCCCTCGAGCGCGCGCGACATCGCAGCCGGATGCTGTGCGAGAAACGGCATCACCCGGTCGTACGCAAGCAGCAGCACCGTTGTGGGCTGAACAGCGATGAACGCCATCACTCGCGTCTTCTCGGCGGCGAAGAATCCGGGCTCACCGACCACCATCCCCGGCCCCCACATGGCGTACATGTACTCGTCGCCGTCGTCGGTGAGGATGGAGTCGCGAGCTTCGCCGCCGACGATCACGTACAGCTGATCGGCACGGTCGCCGACATCGAAGATCCGCTCGCCGCGGCCGAACTGCCGGATCTCCGCTGTGCGCGCCAGCGGTTCGACCTCGGCCGGAGTCAGGTCCTGGAAGAGGTATGTGCCCAGGAGGACCGAAACGCGATCGACTGTCGAGCTCACATCGGGGTCGCTGTCAGACGGGCGCGGGGGTTGCCGCCAGATGCTTGCGGAAGAACGCGAGGGTGCGGTCCCACGCCAGTCTCGCCTGTTCGGGCTTGTACACCTCGGGGCGGTCGTCGTTGAAGAACGCGTGGCCGGAGTCGTCGTACCAGTGGCCGAGCACGTCGAGCCCGGCCGCGCGCAGCCGCTCCTCGAGCTGCGCCGAGCTCTCCCGATCGTAGGCGTGATCGTGCTCGGCCCAATGCAGCAGCACGGACCCGCGCGCAGCGGTGAAGTCGGGCTGCGCGCGTTCGACGAAAGCGAGCCCGGGATAGAACGCGACCGCGGCGGTGAAGACCTCGCTCAGCGTCGCGGCGTACAGCGCGAGCGCGCCGCCGGCGCAGAAGCCGACGATGCCGACATGGTCGCCTGCGGTGCGCTCCGAGGCCGCCAGCCAGCGGCCGGCGCCGGCGATCTCACGCCCGGCGCGGTCGAGCTGCAGCTCCATGATCAGCTTGCCCGCCTCGTCGGGCTCGGTGGTCGTCTTGCCGTGGTACAGGTCCGGTGCGAGCGCCACGAAGCCGGCTTCGGCAAACCGCTCGCAGACGTTCTTGATGTGCGACACGATCCCCCACCACTCCTGGATGACGACCACGCCGGGTCCGCGGCCACTCGCCGGCAGCGCCAGGTAGCCGGTGGCACCCTCGCCGTTGCACGGAAACTCAACCATCTCGCCCATGGAGTGACCTCCTCGCTCACGCACACCGACGCACTGCGCGAGCCAGGATAGGCCGTCAGACTGCGGCGGCGGCGTGCTCCTTGCTGTGCGCCTCGATGATCTTCTGGGCCACGTGCGCCGGCACCTCCTCGTAATGCGACACCGCCATGGAGTAGCGGCCGCGCCCCTGAGTCATCGCCCGCAGCTCGATGGGAAACGTGTACATCTCTGCCTGCGGCACCTGGGCCGTGACCTCGGCACGCCCGTCCCCGGTGGGGTTCATGCCGCCCACCCTGCCACGCTTCGAGTTGAGCAGCCCCATCACGTCTCCGGTGTTGCGGTCGGGCACGACCACCCGCACGTCCATCACGGGCTCCAGCAGCACAGGGCTCGCCTTCTGCACCGCCTCCCGCATCGCCATCGACCCGGCGATCTGAAACGCGATGTCCTTGCCGTCGACGGGGTGCGTCGAGCCGTCGACCAGCCGGACCTTCACGTCCACGATCGGGTTGCCGCTGATCGCGCCCTGCTCCATCGTCTGGCGCACGCCCTTCTCCACCGACGGCCGGAACTGCTGGGGGATGGCGCCGCCGAAGATCTTGTCCTCCCACACGTATCCCTCGCCGCGGGCCAGCGGTTCGATCTCGATGGTGGCGTCGCCGTACAGTCCCGCGCCGCCGGACTGCTTCTTGTACTTGTGGCCCACGCGCACCGGGGCGGTGATGGTCTCGCGATACGGAATGCGCGGCGCGTTGAGTGTCGCCTCGACACCGTACTTCCGCTTCATGCGCTCCAGCGTGACATCGAGATGCTGATCGCCGAGGCCGTGCACCAGCACCTCGTTGGTCACCGGGTCGCGGTCGGAGGTGAACGAGATGTCCTCGTCGGCCAGGCGTGCCAGCGCGTTCATGATCTTGTCCTCGTCGCCCTTGCTCTTGGCGACGATCGCGGCTGCGTACGTCGCCGCGGGCGGTGTGATCGGCGGCAGCACGACGGGCGCATCCTTGGCGCACAGCGTGTCACCGGTCTGCGTCGCGCTCAGCTTGGTGACGACACCGATGTCGCCGGCGGAGACCTGCGCAGCGGTCACGATCGTCTTGCCCATCGGCTGGCCGAGCTGCGCGAACCGCTCCTCGTGGCCCAGGCGCACGGTGACCGGATGGCTGTCGCCCGTGAACGTGCCGCGCAGCACCTTGAAGTACGACGCCTTGCCGAACGTGTCGACGGTGGTCTTGAACACCTGCGCGCAGAGCTTGCCGCCGGGATCGCACGCGACGTCGAGGTCCTTGCCCTTCGAGTCCACGCCCTGGTGCACGCGCTCGGCGGGCGACGGCAGGAAGCGCACGATCGAGTCGAGCACGAGTGACGCGCCCTGCTCCGCCGCCGCCGCCGCACAGATCACGGGGACCAGCGTGCCGCGCGCCGTGGCGGCATGGAGCGCACTGCGGACCTCGTCGTCGCTGAGCTCGGTTCCCTCGAGGTATTTCTCCAGCAGCGCGTCGTCGGTCTCCGCGGCGGCGTCCACGAGTGCCGAGTGCGCCCGCTCGACGTCGGTGCGCAGGTCCTCGGGAAACGCGGCCGGTTTCGACCGGCCCTTGCCGTCGAACTCGTGCGCGACGTCGTCGACGAGGTCGACGAAACCGCGAAAGCCCTCCGCCGCGCCGATGGGAACCGCCACCGCGATCGGCTTGCGCGCGAACGCGTCGCGCAGCGCGTCGACGGTCGCCTCGTAGGCGGCGTTCTCCTTGTCCATCTTGTTGACCACGATCAGCGCGGGCAGGCCGGCCGCCTGCACCATCTCCCAGGCGAGCTCGGCGCCCACCGGCACCGTGCCGTTCGCCGACACCACCAGCACCGCCCCGTCGGCGGCCGCCAGCGCCTCCGCCACCTCACCCGCGAAGTCCTGGAAGCCCGGCGCGTCGATGAGGTTGACGCGGTGGCCGTCCCAGTCGCAGTGCGCCACCGCGGCGCTGATGCTCACCGCCCGGCGCTGCTCCTCCGGATCCGCGTCGAGGATCGACGTTCCCTGGTCGGTGGAGCCCAGCCGCTGAGTGGCGCCCGCGGTGTGCAGCAGGGCTTCGGAGAGCGTTGTCTTGCCGTCGTGACTGTGACCGACGACAGCGACATTGCGGATGCGATCGGGCGTGGCCATGCTGCACTCCCCACTACTGGACCGGGAGAGTCATGGTACCCGCGCCACCACCAGCAAGCTCTCGGAAAGCTGCGTGCCCACGGCGGCGCTCCAGCCGTCGTAGATCGACTCCACCACGAGGCCGCCGCGGCGGAACAGTGACGGGATGCGCTCGAAGGGGCAGAGCCATGCGCTGGTCTGCTGCCCGCTGACGGTGCCGTCGTCGAACAGCGCAATCTCGCGCAGCACGTAGGTGTGGCGCTGACGGTCGTACGTGCCGTCGCCGAGCAGCAGGTGGCGGCGGTCGCTCAGCACCGACCGGTCGACGACGTCCCACCAGCAGATGCGTCCCGGCAGCTGGTCCGGCTGCAGCCGCATCTCCACGATCACCATGCCGCCGGTTCGCAGCGCGCAGGCGATGCGACGCAGGACGCGCGGCTGGTCGGACGCGGGGAACGCCTCCAGCACGTAGTAGATGAGGACGGCGGCGTCGTACGGCGTCCGCGGTGCCGGCAGCGAGGCGAGCTCCGCGCGCTGAAAGCGAAGACGTGCGTGCAGGCCCGGCGGTGCAGCGGCGCGGGCGTGGCGCAGCGCCGCGGGATTGACGTCGACGCCGGTGACGTCGTAACCCGCGATGGCCAGACGTGCCGCGTACAGCCCGGGCCCGCAGCCGGCGTCGAGCACCGCCGCGGGCGGCGCCGGCAGCAGCCGGCGCAGCCGGCGCACGTGCCGGGCGATCCCGCCGGCGCGCCGGCTGGCGCCGTCGTGGCTCTGATCCAGGTGCTCGCGCAGGAGCCGGCGGCCGTAGTCGGGGCGGCTCCAGTCGAGCTCCCAGCGGGGATCGAACGGAACCGGCCAGTCTGAGAGCGTCGACGGGCGGATCCGCGGTGCCCGAGGCATTGGGGCAATGATGCCGCGGGGCCGAAGCGCGGGCCGCCGGCTGCGAAACTGGTCGCGTGGAGCAGGACCTGATCCGTGGTGCCATCGCATTCGCGGTGAGCTACATGGTCGGGGCGCTGCCGGTGGCCTGGCTCCTCGTCCGGCGGCGCCACGGCCTCGACCTGCGGCGCGCCGGGCCCGGAGGCACCGGGTCGCTCGACGCGTATGCCGTCGGCGGCTTTCGCACCGCGGCGCTGGCGGTGGTGCTCGAGGTGCTCAAGGGCGCGGCCATCGGCGGCGCGGCCCGGCTGTACACGAGCACCGGCTGGTTCGTGGCCACCGCGATCGCCGGGTGCGTGGCCGGCGACGCCTTTCCGATCGGGTTCCGCCGTGGCGGAAGGGGGCTCGTGCCCCTGGTCGCGGGACTCATCGTGGGGCTGCCGTTCGCGGGCCTCATCACCGCCATCACCGCGATTCCGGCGGCACTCTTCACGTCGATGCGCGGCAGCGTCTACGACGCCGTGGTGGTGATCGCGGTGCCGGTGGGGCTCGTGGTCGGCACGCGCGAGTGGCAGACGCTGGCCCCGGCCGCGGTCATCGTCATCGTGCTGCTGGTGCGATCCGGCATCCGCCGCCGGCAGCGCGAGGCCGCCCGGCTTCGCGGTCCCGTGTGGCAGACGGTGATCGACGCGGGTGACCCGACGCGGCCGCCGCGTCACTAGCGGCAGAATCCCCGCCCGTGGGATCACTGATCAACAGCTGGGTCACGAGCGGCGGCATCGCCGCCGTGCTCGTGCTCATGACGGTCGAGAGCTGCGGCATCCCCTTTCCCAGCGAGGTGACCATGCCGGTCGCCGGCTATTTCGCCGCCACCGGGAGGCTCAACCTCATCGCGGTGATCCTCGCGGGCACGGTGGGCAACCTCATCGGATCGCTCGTCGCGTACTGGCTGGCGCGCCGCTTCGGGCGGCCGCTGCTCCTGGGCCCGGGCCGGCGCATCGGAATCTCCCCGTCGCACCTCGAGATGGCCGACCGCGGGTTTGCGCGGTTCGGGCTCTGGGCCGTGTTCGCCGGCCGCCTGCTGCCCATCGTGCGCACGTACATCTCGTTCCCCGCGGGGCTGGCACGTGTGCAGCCGGGGTGGTTTGCGCTGCTGACGTTCGTGGGCTCGCTGCCGTGGTGCGCCGCTCTCGCGGTGGTGGGGTACGAGATAGGAGCGAGCTACACGAAGGTTGCCGATCCCATCGGCAAGGTGGCCATCGTGCTGGCCGTGCTGGTGGTGATCGGCGTCGTGGTCTGGTACGTCCGGGGACGCCGCCGCGTTCGTGCCTGACGGTGAGAACTCGACGCCGGAGTCGCGGGTGACCTATCATCGGCGCCGGGGGAGGCTTCGGTGAGCCATACCGTGTGTGGCGTTTGGGTGGAGAGCAGCATTTGATATGATTGCGCGATTCGGAAGGATGGCGGGCAGAGGGGGCGGCATGGCAGGGGGTTCCGGGATGGCTTCAGGAACTGTCAAGCGGCTTCTCTTCGGCGGGGCGCTCGCGCTGGCGCTGGCCCTGGCTGGAACGAGCGGCGGCGTCGTGGGGCACGCGGCGAACCCGTCGCCCGACGTCGACAGTGTCACTCCGAACTTCCAGAACGCTGGAGCATCACAGGCGCCGGTGGCAATCGCCGGGTTCGGGTTCATGTCGTTCGGCGGCAGCCCCGTGAGCGTGACCGACGTGCAGTTTGGCACGTCGCACATCACGACCCAGTGCTCCGGCCCACCACCGGCGGGCGGCTGCTTCACCGTCAACGGCGACACGTCGATCACCGCGTTCCCCCCGGCGAGCCCTCCGCACGGGCAGGTTCACATCAACGTGACCACGACCGGTTCCCCGACTGGTGGCACGTGC